>JAIRUC010000149.1 GCA_031254615.1 Treponema sp.
AAGAATATCTTAAAAAAATGTCCCATATGAATGATGAAGATATTATTGATGATTTAAAATTTAATGAAAAAAACTACGATATTCTGGATCACATTGTCCTTGACTGATTCAAAGACATAATTTACTAACCTAAAGGAAGTGCATCTGTGAAGAAAGAAACCGAAGAGCGTTTTCAAAAAAGGCTATTAATTGATATAAACAGACTATGTGAACTTGACAACAAGCTATACCACGATAAAGACAAATTTGAACGTATTTTTGAATATTATAACCGTTATAGAACCGTAATACACAACCGCATAGAACAAGGCTGTGAAGAGAAAAAAGAACTTATTAGAATGGACAGACATAAAGTTGCGGCGGCATTTTTCTGTGCAATTTTAAGGGCTAACCCAATCGGGAAAAAACCAGATGCTGATAAATTTTTTGAAAGAACGATAAATATACAGTTGGCTTTGATATTCAGCGCAAAATACGTCATTGATTTATTTAATATATCTGACCCTAATAATTCCGAATTGGAAAAGAAAATTTTCAGCAGGATGTTTAAATTTCCAAAGTGTAAAAACAGTAAGTCAAAAAATTATTTAACAAATTTTATCATGTTAATTGAAGATATTCAAAAAAACAGCCTTGACATAGATTCAGACAAATTTCAGCCCAACTTGTTGTTTGTCATATCACATTTATTTTTCTTATTAGACGCATATTCATATCAAGAAAATTATTGTCTTACAATAGAAAGTGCATCTGCCAGCCAGCAATAATTTCAACACAATATTTATTCATTGGAGGAGAAAAAACAATGAAAGACGAAAAAGCCCCGGCGGCTTTACAGGTAGTAGTCCTTGACGGCAGCGGCAAGGAATGGGCGCGTCTGTTCGCCAACCAAAAAGATTTCAAAACAGGCAGTAAAGGTTTCTACGCCAACGGAAAGATCAACAATCCCGATAACCCCGCGGCGCGTTACCAGTGCGGGCTTACGTTTACTTTGATTGGGTCTAAGGAATAGTACCCTAAGAAGTCATATTAAAGCGATGGGAGGAGATCTTGAAGTTATTGCCAGGTTTCCGGATGGAGATGTGAGAATATCCCATTTTTTACAGATTTAGCGGCTTAGTCAATCTGTATATTATGTTTAAGAGGATCATTCGGGGGATAAAATGAACTGTGATAAAGAAGTTGTTCCTGAACTTACCGCTGATGACACGGAAAATATTATAGAAACAATTAGCACCGGTGAGAATTTAATATGAAGTCTGAAAATGAATATGTCAAATGGTCTGATACATATTCGATGGGGATAAAGATAGTTGATGACCAGCATAAAGGGTTGTTGGAATTTGTCAATGATCTGTTTAATCATTCAACTGGAAATGAAAAAGAAGAACGGGCGTATTTTAAGAAGGTAATTGATCAGGCAGTACAGTATATAAAAGTGCATTTTGAAACAGAAGAAAAATTAATGATTGCGACTAAATTTCCTGGTTATGCGGAACACAAAAAGGCTCATGCAAGATTTACGCTGGCAGTGGTTGATAGCGCTAATGATTTCGAATCCGGTAAAAAGCGAGTCCTTGCAAAATTCGCCACTTTTCTTAAGGATTGGATATTAACTCATATAGCAATAATGGACGTGCAATATGCCGCTTATATCAAAAGTATTGCCGCCAGTAAAACGGACAGTGCCGCAAATATGGAAGTACATTAAGTAAGCACTTAGCTTAATTCCCCAGGGAGGATTTGAACCCCCACAAGCAGATCCAGAGTCTGCCGTGCTACCATTACACAACCGGGGAAGGTTAATTTATACTATATAACTTAAATAATGATGTCAAGCGGCGGCACCGCCATCTTCCTATTAAATTTCCAGAATGGTATACTTTCCCAATGGCAACAGTAGACGATAAAAAAATTATTTATTCCATGTACAAGGTTTCCAAAAAACACGGGACCAAGCAGGTACTAAAGGATATCAGCCTCTCTTATTTTTACGGCGCGAAAATCGGCGTAATCGGGCTTAACGGATCGGGGAAGTCGAGTCTGTTAAAAATTCTTGCGGGCACGGATACCGAGTTCGCGGGGGAAACATCCGTAACTCCGGGTTACACAATCGGGTTTCTTGAGCAGGAGCCGTATCTTGAACCGGGCAAGACGGTTAAGGAAATTGTGTCCGAGGGGGCAAAAGAGCTTGTCGCGCTTCTCGCGGAATTCGACAAAGTCAGCGAGGCGTTTGGAGACCCGGATGCCGATTACGACAAGCTTGGGGCGAAGCAGGCGGAACTGCAGGAAAAAATTGAGGCGGCCGACGGCTGGAATCTGGACAGCAGGCTTGAACTGGCAATGGAAGCTCTGCGCTGCCCCGGAGGCGATGAGGTAGTCGATCACCTTTCGGGCGGAGAGCGGCGGCGGGTTGCTTTGTGCCGTCTGCTTCTGCAAAAGCCGGATATTCTTTTGCTTGATGAGCCGACCAACCACCTTGACGCGGAAACTGTCGCATGGCTTGAGCGCCACTTGCGCGATTA
>JAIRUC010000153.1 GCA_031254615.1 Treponema sp.
TTTATTGTCGGCGCCATTGGGATTACCTATCTTACCAATACCCCAACCGGGCTGCTTTCTATCTGTGTCAAGACTATCGACTGTAACAGTGAGCACAATCTTGCTTCTGGTATCCACTGCGCGGATTTTTGTCATATTTTCATCAGTAAAGTTTTTATCCTCTTTTTCGCCTGTAACCGTGGAAATACTAAATCCCAAGTCTGTCCCGGTTGCGTTATACTCAACGTTCTCCTTGGCTGTAATCTTGAATCCGCACTTGATCGCATAGTCAACGGTCGCAACAGGATCGTGCCAATCTGAAGTCTGGACAATTAATGAAAAATACTGTGTTGCTCCGTTAGGGGTACTTCCATTATTTGCAATAGTAGCCCCTGAACTGCTGTGTAGGTTTCCTGCCTCAAATTCCCATACATATTCTTTTGTGGCTCCAGCTATCGTACTAGGTTCAGGATTCTTCCAACCGCTTAAAATATTATCCTCTTCATTCTCGTCAGTCATGTTCATTTTGTAACAAATTGATCCGCCCGGATGGCAGCCAATTATACTAGTAGGAAGCCCTTCAATGACAAGGAGTACTTCGTATTTAGTGCCTGCTGTTATGACGGGTTCAGTAAATTCGAATAAATGTCTTCCGCCTTTAAGAACTAAATCCTTAAGGTCTACGGGTCCCTTGTAGGGTTTATCCGGTTCAGGATCACTAGTACACCCAAAAATAAAAATACCCGCAATTGCAAGTAACGCAACTGCCAATAACCAAAACCTCTTCATCGTATACCTCCCAATGTGATATACATAAAAAGTCCTCTCTCAAACCCCTAATCAAACAACGTTTGATTGTCTTACGACAAGGTTTTGATGGCGGGGCCTTTTTATCCGCAAAAATTACCTTTTTTGCACAACAAAACTGTATGTCTAAAATATAGCCAATTTTCAGAGAAAATCAACTTTTAGACAATAAATTCAGAATAACAACGAATAGGCAATCTGTCAAATTTTTTTGTAAGGTTAATTTTATAAAATCGAGACTTTTTAACCGGTTTTTTAAAGTTATTTGAAACTAAGTTGTAAAAATACAGAAAAATGGGGGTTATTGTGTTAAAACATGGAGCAGCAATCGGAGAGTAGAAAGGAATTTACCACGAACAGCAATTTTATGTCCTTTGCGGCTTGGTGAGAGATTATTTTATATCTTTGATTTTTTCCTCAACCCAATCCAAGCAATCCTTTGCTATTTTTATGCTTTTTTCATATTCTTCTTTTGTAATTTCTTCATATTCGCCAGGGTATCTTGTTTGAACAGCATAATCTGTTAGCAGTGCTGCTTCTTTTATATTTTCCGGAATATCTGTAAACTTCTTAATTTTTTTTAATAATATTTCTATATTGTGCGTAAACTCCGGTTCAATATCATAATATATTAAAAGCCCCTTCAATGCTTTTTCAGCGGCTTGTTGAGATTGATAGCACAAATCCTCATAATAAATATGGCGGATTATTTTTGCCTGCGCCAATTCAAGACTGCTCTTTGCCCGTTCAATCCATTCTTCATAACGAGCCATATATAACCTTCCCTTCTTTCTTTATTGTTTTATATACATATCCTATTTCATTATTTAATTCGATATACCTATTATAATCAATGGTAAGTATATCAACAGGGACCCCAATATCATTTTCAAAAAAAGCCTTGTAAATCGAGCCGCTAATTTCGCGTCCTTTTTTTAAACCCTTTTTTACAATAAGCAAATCAATATCACTTTTCTCGGTATTATCTCCACGTGCATAAGAACCAAAAAGTATAATCTGATCCGGCGATGCCAAAGAGACAATTATAGGGATTATTTTATCAATATATGGTATGTTAGCACCCACTTTTTCAGAACGAGCCATATTCTATCTCTCTCACTTTGAAAATTGCGGCAATTTATCCAGAGTTACTACACGCGAATGGCGGTAGACGTACTTTTTGTGTGCATTGGTGTTGTGGTATTCGCCGGTCCAGTGGTTGTTTTTGGATGTTACGCCGGCGGCTGTACTGTGATCGTCCCATGTCATAAACCATGACCAGTATGTCTCTCCCTCAAAAATAACTGCCGGGTCGGGAATAGCTCCGTTCTCACTTAAAGCGGCGAGTTTTCCGGGGGCCCACGTTTTTAGCTGAGTATAGAGGTGATGCCAGTCGTTTGCATAGTTCGGTTCATAGCCGGGGCGTTCTCTGTTGCTTTCGTAGGCGTCGTAACTTGCTATGTCTACGGTGTCGGGGTTGGGATACCAGTTTCCGTTTTGACCGTTCCATACCCAGATCAGATTATCAAGACCTTTTTCATTTGTAAAATAATCGTGCATATATTCCCACAGGGCGATGTACGGGATTGCGTTTGCTCCCCACCAGAACCAGCCTCCTGCCGCTTCGTGCAGTGGACGCCATAACACAGGTACGCCTGCGTCCCGGAGTTTTGCAAGCTCCGCCGCAACAAGATCAAGATCATCCTGAATCAGAGTGAACCTGGGGTCTGTGCGATCTAACTTTCCGTCTTTGTAAGGAATGGTAAAACCGCGGGTATAATTTTCAGCTGCGCCGCGCGCCGACCCGCTAAGCGGCATTCGCCAGTGCCAGCAGAAGGTAACGATGCCGTTCTTCCCTTTTATGGGGCTGTTTCTCCACCAGTTGATTGCGTCTCTTGTCTGCTGGGAACCGCCACCTTCCCATTCGGGGTGGCGGATATTGAGGAAGTCAAAGCCTTTTATGGCGGGGTATCTTCCGGTATCTTTGTATACACGCGCAACGGGGTCTATGTAGTTGCTCCATGATGTATCCATTTGCCCTGCAAGTATACGCTTGCCCTGTTCCTGATAAAGATATTCCATCAATTTTTCTTTGTTCTGCCTGGCGGTATTTGCGGACATTTGTCCGGCCGTGTTCTGCCCGGCGGTGTTTTCTGCGGCAGAGTTAGAGCTTGCACAGCCCGAAAATACGAGTAATATGATCAATACCAGCGGCCAAAATAAATTTTTCTTCATCATTTGTTTTCTCCTGTTTTTCGCATAACGCAATGCCTTACTGGTACTTCTGCGAGATTTCTTTGAATTGATCCTGTATCTGTATTACAGCGTCTGTCATAATGGGATCAAACTGAGTTCCTTTTCCGGAAGCAATTATTTCTATCGCCTCTTCGTAGGGCATGGCAGCTTTGTAAACACGGGCGCAGACCAGGGCGTCGTATACATCCGCAAGAGACGCAAGACGCGCCGAAAGGGGTATTTCCTTTTCTTTTAATTTGCGCGGATAGCCGTTACCGTCCCATCGTTCATGATGAGCGTAACAAATGTCTTCGCAATGTTTAAGATAGAGCGAAGAATTTACATCGCCCAGTTCGCAGATAATTTCTTTGCCTCTGGTTGTGTGGGTTTTCATTATTTCGTATTCTTCAGCGGTAAGTTTACCCGGCTTTAACAGGATTCTGTCGGGAATCGCTATTTTCCCGACATCGTGAAGAGCCATGGACTTCATGATTATATCCGGCTGAAGCCGTATCAGATCTTCGGCATAAACAGATTCCGTTTCTATCATATAATCAACTAACATTCTTACAAAGAGCTGCGTCCTTTTAACGTGTTCGCCCGATTCCAAATCGCGGTGTTCAATAACGTTCGCAAGACCCTGCAAAGCATTGTCCAGAGTCTTTGTCGCTTCGGCAGTTTTTTCCGCAACCATTTGCTCAAGGCTGTCACTGTAATTTTTAAGTTCTATCTGGTTTCTTACGCGCAGTTTGACAATTTCCGGAATGAACGGTTTATAAATAAAATCAACGGCTCCTGCGGCCAGAAGCTCTCTTTCGTAATCGTTTTCCGCTGTAATAAATATTACGGGAATTTTTTTGAGTTTTTCATTAGTCTTCATTAACTCAAACATTTCGCGCCCGTCCATTTCAGGCATCACTACATCCAACAGAATGAGTTTGGGAAGGGATGCGGAATCGCCGAGTATTTCAAAGGCTTCTTTGCCGTTACAGGCTGTTATGACATTAAACTCGTCCTTCAGTATTTCTTCAAGAATCCTGACATTCATTTCAATGTCATCAACAACAAATACTGTTGGGACTTTTTTATCCATTCTCTTTTATAACCTTATCAACTTCCGCCAATGTTTTGGTATGTACATCCTTTAAAATATCTAACTGGCCGGGATTTACCGACCTTGCTTTTATTTGTGTTTCAATTTCACGGCTCTGTTTGAATAACTCCGTAAGGGACAAATTTCCGGCAATGCCTTTTAGAGTATGCGCCGCAACCTGCGCTTTCTCATAATCATTCGCAGACAGGGCATCTTCCAGATTTTTTATATTGGGATCGTCTTTAAATTTGACAAGCATTTTGATAAAGAAGGCTTTGTTGTTCATTACTCTTTTTACGCCGTCTTCAAAGTCAATAAAAAAACTGTTGTACATTCAATTCCTCCGTTTAACGTTCACGATAGATAATCCGCCCTCTGCTTAAATCGTATGGGGAAAGAGCAATTTTTACGCGGTCACCGGGGACAATACGGATATAGTGCTTGCGCATTTTTCCTGACAGGTGAGCCAGTATGAGGTGACCGCTTTGATTGTCCAACTCTACCCTGAACATGGTGTTGGGAAGCGCCTCCCGAACAACGCCTTCTACTTCTATTGCTTCTTCTTTTGCCACTTTAACTCCCGATCCATTTTCAAAATTGGTTAATTTTGAAAATGGCTCTTGAAAAAACAGCCTAATGTCTGTTTTTTCTTTTAGTCTAAGGAAACTTTTTAAAAACTGAAGTTTTTAAAAAGTTTATCCTTACTATAGTATATAGTTTACTCTCTTTTATGTCAATGTTATTATAAACTATGCAGTATTACAGCACCAGAAATAAGAACGAAAAAGCCGGTTTTGCGATAGCTGCCCTTACCGGTCTTGCTCCGGACGGAGGGCTTTTTGTTCCCGGGGAAATCCCCCAATACCCCGCGCATGTACGATCTTCGCTTGGGGCAATGGATTTTTGCGATATAGCTTTTGAAACGATAAAGCCGTTTGTACAGGGAGAAATCCCCGATTCCGCGTTAGATGATATTATCCGATCGGCTTTTACTTTTACCGCCCCGCTGGTTCCTGTTGCCGACAGATTCGCGGTTGAACTTTTCCATGGACCGACTGCGGCCTTTAAGGACTTTGGCGCGCGTTTTATGGCGCGTGCTTTTTCTTACCTGCGCCGCGGCGAAGAGCGTCCCTTGCGCATCCTTGTCGCTACTTCCGGCGACACCGGCGGAGCGGTGGCAGACGGCTTTTTCGGCGTGGAAGGCATTTCCGTAACTGTACTGTACCCCAAGGGACGCGTAACGCCTCTTCAAGAGCGGCAGATTGCCGGTCTTGGAAAAAATATTTCCGCCATTGCCGTAGAGGGCAGTTTTGACGACTGCCAGCGATTGGTTAAAGCCGCTCTTGCCGATAACGACCTGAAAAAGCGGATGACCCTTTCGTCAGCAAATTCAATTAACATAAGCCGGCTTATTCCGCAGATGGTCTACTATTCCGCCGCGGCAGGCAGGGCTTTTGCAGGCCGTGTCGACATGGACGGAGAGGCGACGCCGCGTGTAAAAGGTGTTGCGCCATCTGCGGCGGCAAAAAGCGGTTTACCTGTTACACTATGCGTCCCGTCCGGCAATTTCGGCAATTTGACAGCCGGTCTTTACGCGATGAAGATGGGCGCGCCTGTTACGCGGTTTATTGCGGCGACCAACATAAATAAAACCGTTCCCGATTATCTTGATTCGGGCGAATATCTGGCGCGGGTTTCGCAGGCGACAATTTCAAACGCGATGGATGTGGGCGCGCCAAGTAACTATGAGCGGATGGCCGCGCATTTTTCGTGGGAAGAGATGCGGCGGATTATTTTGGGCGTTTCGGTTTCTGACGAAGAAACGCGGGAAACTATTGTGCGCGTTCATAAAGACGCGGACTATTTTATCGATCCGCACAGCGCGGTCGGCTGGAAGGGCGTCGACAAACTACGCGCGGAAAATAAAATTGAAAACGGCGCGGTTGGGATTCTTTGCACAGCCCACCCGGCAAAATTTTCGGAAGTTGTCCGTCCTCTTGCAGGAGAGCCGCCTGTTCCATCGTCTCTTGCTCTTGCAATGGAAAGAACGGTTAACGCCGCGACAATCCCGGCGGAAGTTTCAGCGTTTATTGAAACTTTAAATACATATAATTAATAAAAATGATAAAAAGAGCCATCATTTTTTTATTTTTACTTCGTTTCTCGTTTGTTTTTGCGTGCGATCTGCCAGGACATTTTGATTTTGATGTTTCAAACAGCGAAGAAATACTCTATTCGGGCTGTTATGACGCAATTAATTTGGGGCCGCATATAACGGAATATATTTTAACTAAAGAACGGGCAGAAGCTACAGGGACAAAAAGACCGTCCGTAATGTTTTCGCAAAACAGGGACAACGGCACTCTTCAAAAACTTTTAAACGAAAACGGATATTCCCTGCCCCACCACCGCGATTATACCAATTCCGGCTATGACAGGGGACACATGGCCCCTAACGCGGATTTTAACGATACTTATGAAAACGCAGCTCTTACTTTTTTTATTGCAAATATATGGCCTCAAATGCCGGAAGTGAACAGGGTTGAATGGCTAAAAACAGAAAATGAAACAAGGCGGCTTGCGTCGAAATATTCGGAAGTAAGGGTGATTATCATTGTAGATGAATTTTCTGATAAAAAAGTGGGAAATATCAGCGTTCCTTCATGCTTCAAAAGAAGAATTTACGATTTAAAAACCGAAGAGTTGATATATGAAATTGATGTTTGTCAGCTTAGGGAGTAGTTTACAGTTAACTATTCACTAAGCTCCATAGTTTTCTCTACAAGCTTCACGATTGTTTTAAATGCGCTGTGCAGTAAATGCACGGAAATTTCATTTATATTATTGTTTATCCGGCGCGGCCATATTTTTTGCCTTAATTCGTCCAGCGCATCTTTAACTTCTTTTTTATTAAATACCGCGCACGCTGTTTTTATTTTAGATAGCTTTTCCCGTAAAAAAGCCGCGTCTTCGGCAGATAATTCATTGTTATCAGGATAAACCTGCCTGTCTTTTTCTTTTGGTTTGTACTTATTAATTAACAACTCCAATGATTCCAAAAATTCCGGGGTTCTGTCTTTAATTAACGCAAGATTCATATCCATGCCCGCTCTTTCCAATTCACCCGCTAAACTTGCATATCCCGGCTCATATATATTATCAAGAGCGCTCTTCATTGAATGAACCTTGATAATATAAGTCTGTATGTCATCTTCCCTTTTAAAATTACTTCCGAGCATTTTTTCCAGAACGATTACGGCTTTTTCGGCTTCCTTTACAAATGTTTCCGTTAGCTGTATATCCAGATTCGATTGACTGCGCTCCTTAGAATGATCCTTTAGCATAGCTTTGAGTTTTCGCGCGGCTTCAACCACTTCAGACGATTGTATGTCGCGTACAAATTTATTCAGTATTGTATCCAACTGGTAAACATCTATAGGCTTGGAAACAAATCCGTTAAAACCGTTTGCAATAAAAACTTCGGCCTGTCCAAGCATTGCGTTTGCCGTAAGGGCGATAACAGGTTGCTTATATCCCATATTGCGCATAATTTCCGTTGTCTGCATACCGTCCATGTTTGGCATAAAATGATCCATAAACACTATATCATAGATGCAGCCCGCTTTTATCTTTTCTATCGCCTCATATCCGCTGGAAGCAGTTTCAATTGACAAGCCGTAAAGGTCCATCAGCCCCTTTGCAACATACAGGTTAGTATCAACATCGTCTACAATTAAAATTCTGCCATAAGGCATATATTCGCGGTCAATTTGAGGTTTGATAATATTCGATGACTGCCCAACACGAAACTGCTTCATGTTATCCGACACTATTTTGCCCAGCACGGCGCTGTCTACTATTACCTGAGGCAGCCGGACTGTAAATACCGAGCCTTCACCGGGTTCGCTTTCGACAGAAATTTCGCCGTTCATCATTTGAACAAGGTACTTTGTAATTGGCATACCAAGACCGATACCTTCGACAGAACGATTGGCATCCAAATTAAAACGAGTGTACTCTTCAAAGAGTTTATCAACCTGTTCTTTAGTCATACCCTGTCCCGTATCCTGCACACGGAAGACCAGCATGACCTTTTTATCCGTAATTTTTTCAGGGTCGTTCTGCGGCTCAACGTAAACCGAAAATGAAACCTCGCCTTGCTCGGTATATTTAAAAGCGTTTGTAAGAAGGTTGTTCAAAATTTGTTTTATCCGCAGATCGTCACCAAATAATGTTAGCGGAATATTCTCGTCAACATTTATTACAAAACGAATCGGCTTATGATCATAGTGCATAACAAACATATTCAAAGTATCATTGATAAGATCTGCTGCGTTGTAATTAACAGCTTCTATCTCCAGCTTGCCTGCCTCAATCTTTGAAAGGTCTAATATGTTATTGATAATTTTTAACAGCAAATAGCCGGAATTGTATATATTAATTAATGCTTCTTTTGTTTCCTGCGAAAGGTTTTCGTTTTGTAATTGAATTTCGGTAATGCCCAGAATTACATTCATGGGCGTCCGTATTTCATGGCTGATATTAGTAAGAAAAGCGTCTTTATGGCGGCTGATATGCTCGGCATTCTCTTTTTCATCCATTAATTTTGTCAGCTCACGAAGATCGCGCGTATATCCGGCGAGAATATAATCATTTTTATATTTAACACGAACAAGCGTAATTTCGCATGGGATAATCTCTCCGTTTAGTTTTTGATGCTGCCATAAAAACCGGTGATATCCTTCTTTGAACGCTTTTTGAATACACTCAACCGCTTTTTCTTTCGACGGGATCCCGTCCTTCTGGTATTCCGGAGACAAATCAAAAAATCTGTCAAGATATTCCTGCTTATTCGACAATTCAAAAAGTCTTACCGCTTCTTCATTGGTATTGATATTTCTGTTATTCCTGTCCCAAAAACTCATGCCAAGCGGAGTCGCGTCCAGCATTATCTGCATTTGTTCTTCCGCCGCGTTTGTGCCGGCAACTATCCGCACAAGGATTATGCTTAGCAAAGAAGCGATAACAACACCTATAACAATGTGAATAACCAACGATTTCCATATATTCAGAGTGGTGTAAAAATAAACGAAGCCGGAAAATATCATAAGGCCAAATCCCAGAAATACGAATAGTACCAGTACGAATGATAAATACTTTGTCAATATTTTTTTTACGAATGAACGTATTACAGACATGAACTGACCTTAACAAAACTATCCTTTATTTCAAAAAAAACATCGGTTATCATTGGATCAAATTGTTTACCTTTGCTTTCCATTATGATATTTACAACCTGCTCATTGTTTAACGCCGGTTTATACGGACGTTCCGAAGATAAAGCATCATAAACATCTACGATTGCCATTATACGTCCCTGTAACGGGATTTCTTCGCCTCTCAATCCATGCGGGTATCCGTTTCCGTCCCAGCGTTCGTGATGGTAACTTGCAAATAATTTTGCAAAATGCAAAAAATCTTCGTCTCCTGCCTGACTTATAATTTTGTCAATAATGCGCTCCCCTTCCGCCGCATGAATTTTCATTATTTCAAATTCTTCTTTTGTAAGATTGGAAGGTTTATTTAAAATTAAATCTGAAACAGCGATTTTACCGACATCATGCAGCCTTGCCGATGAAACAGCCAATTCAATATCCCAACCGCTCAATTCATCTTTATAAACATTTCTTTCGATCATTGCGTTAATAAGCAGGCGCAGGTATTCCGTAGTCCGCTCTATATGTCCGCCGGTAGTTTTGTCGCGGCTTTCAAGCATTTCCGCCATGACAGACACCATACTGTTTTTTAATCTTTGAAGGCTCTCCGTTTTCTGCTGAAGTTTGATTGTCCTGTCACGAATAACATCGTCAATGTTCAAATGAGTTTTTATCCGGTTTAATAAAACAGATTCGGAAAACGGTTTGGAGACAAAATCCACCGCGCCCATCTCAAAACCAAGGGCCTCTGTTTCCGCGTCACTTTTGTTTGTTAAAAATATGACAGGAATATCCAGATAACGGGTATTAACTTTTAATTTAGCCATTGCCTCCAGACCGTTCATCTGCGGCATTATTATATCAAGCAGGATAAGATCAGGAATAATGTCATTCAGAAGTTCAAACATATCGTAGGCAGACGGAAGCGTATATACATTGTAATGTTTTGACAATGTTTTCTCTGCTGCTATGAGATTGACATCATTATCATCTACAACAAAAATTGTTTTCAAAATATACACCCCGATGCTATATGGCTCTTTGACATATTCACTAAAGACATTTCCAAAAACTGAAAAAACCTCACTTACAAAAAGTAATATATTTGGGGGAGTCTTTAAAAACTGGTAGTTTCTATAGATTCCCTGTTGCTATTCTACGCCCTAAAACGCCTTTATTCAAGAGGACGAATATATGTAATATTAAAAAAACAACAAATATGGACACTTGTCTCTCAATCAATTAAGAGGAATTTGCGCTAAAATAAACAAATAACCGGAAAGTTTGTTCAAATAAGCGCCCGCATTCAGGTCTAACGGCCGCTGTTCACTTACGGCGGTAAAAAGCCGTTCCGCCCGTCTTGCAACGGTTCTTGCAATATGAATTTGGGCTTCCGTAACATCACGCCCGGGCAGAACAAATTGCGGGTTTTTTGCAAGCGTCGCCGATAACCTGTCAATTTCTTTTTCTAAACAGGCAGGTTCTTTTTCGGTAAAAGCATATTTATCGTTTGCGGTATCGGAAACATAAGACATCAGCTTCATGAGATTTTTTTGTATCTCTTCGATAAACCGAACCGTATCTTTAGGCGCGTTTTTCTCAATTAACAGAGCCTTAACCAGCCCCAAATGGGAGTTTAACTCGTCCGCCGTGCCTACAAAATGAATTAATGGAGAATTCTTTGATACTCTCTGTCCGTTTAAACAGGATGTCTGGCCTGTTTTGGAATAGTCACTCATTTACAGAGTATCCGGCGAATCCAGCCATACGGGCAGCTGCATATTAGTCTCAAGATAGCCCATTCTGCGTTTTTTTACGGAAATTTCCATAAGGGCATAACCGTCGTTTTCCATCACGCGCAAACGCATAATGGATATTGGATCATTTTCCGATATACCGGCTTCATCGGCAATTGAGCCGCGTACCACTTTTTTTACAACAAAGTTTGATGAAAAAATCCCTCCGTACACCGGAGAAAGAACCATGCCGAACAGGGGAGCCGCGATTTTTTCGCGCTTGTCCACCTTTGTCGCTTCCAGCAATGGAAGATCGGGGCGGCGGACGGTCATAATAATATTTTTCTTTACTACGCCTTCGGCGTCAACTGTTTCAAGGGCGACAAGTTCTCCGGGCCCTGCCGGGAAAAGCGCGTTCTGCATTGCGGGAATAAGACCGCCTTGAGCGGCCGTTATTGTCTTTCCGTTAATTGTCTTTATATACGAACCTTCGCGGACAAGATGACGCGCGACAGGAGTATTCGGTGCGGTGTAGATAATTTCGGCGCCCTGTAACGTTTCGCATAACGTAAGGCCGAGCCACGGGCGCTGCGCTTTTCCGCCCTTTATCATGGACGGAAGGGCGGCGATAAGCTGTTCCGCCGGAATCGCGAAGTTAAGTCCCTGATGCTGATCAATGCCCGCAAAAACAATTCCGACAAGCCGCCCCTCACTGTCTACCAAAGGGCCGCCTGAGTTGCCGCCGTTTACCGAGGCGTCAATCTGAATTACATCCCCAATCTGCAAAAAGCGCCTGCCAAGAGCGGAAACAATCCCCGAAGTTACGGTTTTTTCCAGCCCGATGGGAGAACCAATTGCAAGAACAGTATCGCCTACCCGCGGAATTACACGATCAACCAAAGAAAAAACATACTCGGTTTCATATTCGGTTTTTATCAATGCAAGGTCCAATGCCTTGTCCCATCCTATAACACGCGCCGGGATTCTGGGACTTGCGGCATCCCCCAAACGTATATACATACGGGAATATCCCTTATATTTTGGGTCTACTTCGCTCGCGATAACATGGTAGTTTGTGATTAACAAACCGGAAGCGTCAACAAAAAAAGCGGAGCCCAATACCCTGTCGGGAATTCCCATTCCTCTTTCGACTCTGATACCTCTGTCGACAAGCACCGTAGCGACACCCTTTATCATGTCGGAAACAGTGTCACGCCCACGCGCGTATTCCAGAAGCTCGGAAGGGATATTCCTTAAACCGGCGCTAAGGGCTGCGGAAAGAAAAAATGCCGCCACACGGCGCTGCCTTCCCTTTACCGCCGCTTCAAGGAACAGAAGAGCGGAAGCGGAATCAAGCGGTTGAAGTTCATGAGCCTTAACCGCCGCCAGAAACGCGCTTAACGAATCGCCGTCAGCCAGTTTCTTTTTTGCATTCGCAAGAACAAAATCCGGCTCAAGACCGGTACTTTCTACCGTTACTCCAATGCTGGCAAGAGACCTGCTAAAAGAAACAGCATCGTCCCACCGTTCTTCCTTAACGGCCTTTTCCTGCATTACGCGCAAATTTTCCGCCGCTTCTTTTTCATATTCCAGCAGAGTATTCCAGTCACCATCCTCATCGTTCTGTTTGTTAGAGTAGACTTCTTTGTAAATGTAGATCATGTGAAGGGCGCTGATGGGGTTTTCGGCAATTTGTTTCTCAATATCGCTCAGTCTGATCGAGCTTGTCGAACGGAATATGGCCATGGACTCGTCTTCCTGTGTTTCCGTACTGGTACATGAAAAAAAAAGGAATCCAATTACAGCGGCAAAAACAAGTTGTGTGACTTTAAAAGATTTCATCATTATTCCAATCCGGTTCCCTTTTCTGAATAATTCATTTCGCCGCTGCCGTCCATATCCCAAGAATAAACAACCGAACCGTCCTGTAGATACACTTCGCCTGTTTTGAAAATCCCCTCCCCTGTCCAGTCGCTTTCGGAAGAGGCGATTAACCTTCGGTAATTAAGCGTCTCGTCCAGATCAACCCACGAGAATTCAGGACGATGAAAGCGGCGCATGGTTTCCATTCTTCCGTCCATATCCATATCAAGGTACTGTACAACAGGTGCCCCTCTGTCAAACTCTGTAACAGAGACTTGCATTCCGTTTGATGTTTCCACAGCCCGGCGGATAAGCCCTTTTTCAAAAAATATTTCCTCTGTGGCTCCGTCAAACTCAATACTTGGGCGTTGTATACTTGCGCAAAATGAAATAAGCGCCTTGCGCGGCAATTCCAAATATTGAGGCAGCAAAACAGGGAAAGCAGCTCCTGCAAAGTTTTTACTGCCGCCAAGAATAATAAGGTTGACGGGCGCATATTGAAAATCCGCGGGGCGGAAGAAGAAGCTCTCGCCCGCAAGCGTTATCTGCTTTACGGAAGGATACCGTTCCCATTGAACCCTCGCCGGCTGGTTTCCAGTAACAGGAATCTGCGCAATAACAGGAACGCCGTCTGCCGAAAACAAAACCCGCAAATCAAAAACATTTTCCTGATCTCTATCAAACGCAAATTCCCTGACTACGCCCGATTGGTACAAAGTCCGGCTGTCAATATATCCGTCCCTGTCGTCGTCGGAAATTATTGTCCCGGAAAAAGAAAGAAGTTTTTGCGTAAAAAGGTCACGCCCTTCTTCGCCGCGGAGTAAAGTAAAAACTTCATTCATTACGCCCGCGTCAAGAACGGGGTCTTCGTTAAACGCAATTCCCGGCGGAAGAACATAATTAATTCCTCTTGTGCCGGAAAATAATTCTTCGACGGCTTCGGTATCGCCCAATAACCCCAGATTAAGAGCGGCGGCAATTGAAGACGGGTTTGGCCTGAAATCCCTGTTTTGAACAGAGGGGATGCCGCCGGCGCGATACGCCGAAACATACCGCTTTGCCTGTTCAAGATCGCTCATAAAAGGAGCCGCCATCCACGCAAGTTCCGGGTCGCCTTCCAAAACAAACGGAAGCCTTTTTAAAGCAAGTTCAAGCAGATTATGATCGCCTTCTGACAGTTCGGACGGCTCAGGTTTTCTGTTATGCGCATATTCAAAAAAAATGCGAAGCGGGCGCGGATCGCGCGAATACCTGTCCATTGCGACAAGAACCTGGCTGCGAAAACGCGACAGGGCAAAAACAGGATCGTAGCCATCCGCGCCGCCGGGAGAGGACGCCATACCTCTTAGCGCCAGAAGACGCAGCATCATGGCATCCGCGCTTTCGCCTGTCTGTTCCAAAGCCGCAAGCGCGTTTAAAAATTTTCGCATAGCGACTAGCTGGCGCGCCTTTAAAAGCAGCGCATGGTTTTCGTTATAAGTTACCCAGCGGTTTATTTCCAGAGCAATATCCAGCGCTTCAATTACGCTTGTTCTGCTTTTTCCTTCGTGGGAACGCACAAGCGCCAGCTGATAGGAAATATCCGAAGAAACATTGGCAAAATCCGCCGCCCGCTCAACAGCGGCCAGCGCTTCGCTCCAGCGCCCTTCGTTTATCGCCTGCTGGGCCCATTCAACATATTTTTGCGCAGCTTCACCGTCGCCCCACCCTTCTACTCTGCCCTGATTTTCGTTCGCATTTGCAAAAGTCACGACAAACAAAAACAACAGGGGAATTAAGCGAAACTTCATAATTCCGGGTTCCCTTTTGGCGGGAGTCCAATGATTTCCCTTACTTCGTCGTCTATCAGTGTTTCGCGCGCAAGCAGAGCATCGGCAAGTTTTTCCAATTCCACCTTATGGCTTTCTATGATCCTTGAGGCATTATTTCTGGCGCCTTCAAGAATTTCCCGAACTGCCCTGTCTATGCGCTGAGCGGTATCTTCGGAATAATCTTTGTGCCTCGCGATTTCCTTGCCAAGGAAAATAGGCTCGTCTTCCTGACCGTACGAGACAGGGCCAAGCTCTTTTGCCATGCCCCATTCGCACACCATGTTACGCGCCATTTCCGTCGCCTGCTGAATGTCGTTTTTCGTTCCGGTGGTTGTTTCGTCATAAAAAAGTTTTTCCGCCAGCCAGCCGCCGTAACAAATGGCAATGCGGTCCTCTATCCAGCTTCTTGAACGGCTGTAAATGTCTTCTTCCGGAAGGGAAAGCGCCATGCCCAACGCCCTTCCATGCGGAACAATAGTAACTTTGTGCAAAGGATCTGCGTTTTTCAAAAAATAGTGAAGCAGCGTGTGGCCTGCTTCATGAATGGCCGTCATCCTGCGTTCTTTGCCGGATATCACAAGAGTTTTACGCGCAACTCCCATCAGCACCTTGTCTCTGGCTTCTTCAAAATCGGACATCTGCACTTCGGCCTTGTCCTTGCGGGCGGCAAACAGCGCCGCTTCGTTTACAAGGTTGGCGATATCGGCGCCGCTCATTCCCGGCGTCGCCCTCGCGATGCGTGTAAGGTCTATTTCCTTATCCAGCGGAATCTTCGCAGCGTGAATCTGCAGTATCGCCTCACGTTCCTTTATATCGGGCATCGCGACAACTACCTGCCTGTCGAAGCGGCCGGGACGAAGAAGCGCCGGGTCTAAAACATCGGGACGGTTTGTGGCGGCTAAAATTATTACGCCATCCTTCGAATCAAAGCCGTCCATTTCTACAAGAAGCTGGTTCAATGTCTGTTCGCGTTCGTCATGGCCGCCGCCGTAGCCCGCGCCGCGGGTACGCCCGACAGCGTCCAGTTCGTCAATAAAAATTATACAGGGAGCGCTTTTTCTTCCCTGCTCAAAAAGGTCCCTTACGCGGCTTGCCCCGACGCCGACAAACATTTCCACAAAGTCCGAGCCGGACATGTGAAAGAAAGCGACACCGGCTTCGCCCGCAACAGAACGCGCCATCAAGGTTTTACCTGTTCCCGGCATACCGACAAGAAGCACGCCTTTAGGGATTCGCGCGCCCATCTTTGTAAACTTTTGCGGATTCTTTAAAAACTCAACTACTTCTTCAAGTTCGAATTTTGCGTCCTTCTGCCCCGCGACATCCGCAAAGCTGACTTTTTTTCCCTCGTCGTGATAACGTTTGGCCCTGCTCTTTCCAAAATGGAAAGTCTTTGATCCAACGCCCTGCATATTTCTGAACACGAGCATAAGTATGCTAAAACCAATAATCCACGGAAGCATATCGAGTAACAGACGAAGCGGAGTAAGTTTTGTGCCGGCGCCGGAAATGATAATCTTTTTTTCCTGCAGGCTTGGCAAAAGATTTGGATCGTTGTAAGGAATACGGGTTTTAAGCTGAGCACCGTCCTGGGCGGACGCCCCTTTCAAAAAAATATCCATTACGTGATTATCGTGAATGGTAACGGATTCAATTTGATTCTGTTCCACAAAACGGGTAAAGTCCGAATACGGGATTTCCCTTACCTGCGCGGATGATCCTCTAAAAAGATAAGTCAGAAAGAACCCTGCTATTATCACAAAAAAAACAATAGTAAAACCATTTGGACCGCTGCGAGCAGGTCCGCGATCCGGCAAATTGTCATTAGGATTAATCACCTGCGCCCTCCGATTTAAGGCTCTTTCTCTGTAACTAAAAATACATATCCAGCCCCCGCGGGACTTGGACGGACTTCAATAGCTATACTGTTAAGATTATATAAGCCGGGCTCTTTGATCAACAGTGAAAAACCGCTTTCGCTAAAATCCCTGTTTTTGGGGGACAGAGCTACTTTTCCGCTCTTGCGCCTGAGTGTCAAAGGACCCAAATCAACGACGGCGGACAAACCTGAACAAAAGCGCCTTATTACCGAACGTTTAATTGAACGAGCCATTTCGCTCTTTTGAGAAGATAATGCGTCTATGCCGGCAAACAGCGCCTCTTCGCGGATTATTCCGCTCATGGAAAAAAAGTTTTCTTCGTCTGTAACAAGGCCGTCTGCGGTATGTTCCCATGTAATGCGCTTGCGCGCGCTTTTTGAAAAATATTCGGCAACCAGCGACTGTGTCGCCGCAAGCCCCGAAAGGCCGGTTTTCCATTCAGGGAAAAATTCGTTCAACAGCGGAATCAGCCGGCGCCTTACGCGGTTACGCAGGAACTTTTCATCGGTATTTGTAGAATCTTCGCGCCAGAGAATATTTCTTTCTGTCAGATACTGAATAACATCAGTGCGGCTTATTTTTAACATGGGACGCAGTATCCGTCCGCGGCTGGCCGGCATTGCTGCAAGACCTGCGGGACCCGCGCCGCGCAGGACGCGCATTAGCGACAACTCCAGAGCGTCATCTTTTGTGTGGGCGGTTAAAATGCGTGTTTTTTCAACGGGAGCGTCTGTCGTCCCGCTCAACCGGTCAACAACCCCGCCCTGAAGGGACGGGGTTTGTTGTTCTGTAAGGTATGGATTGTATGCGGGTTTAATACCTTGTATTAAACCCGCCTGCGAATCAAGGCGCGCGGCATGACGGAATAACAGTCTCCGCCGAAAGTATCTTGCGGCGGCTTCAATGCCCACCCCTTTGCGCTGCGCAAAAGACGCAACCTTGCCCGGCGGAATGGAGACAACACGGCAGTCAATTCCGTTGTTTTCGCAAAAGTTACGGACATGTTCCGCATCGCCGCGGCTTTCCTGTGCCGGACGCAGGCCATGTTCAACATGAAGGCAAAAAAGTCTGTCTTTGGGAATAACTGCGCAAAGAGCGGCAAGCAGAGCCATTGAGTCCGCACCGCCGGAAACAGCGGCAAGAAAGACTGTCCCGTCGGGACAGTCTTTCAATTCGCAGGCAATATTATTTTCAAAGTTGGAAATAATATCCGTTACTTTTTATCTCCGGCTTTCTTGTCCGCGGCAGGAGCAGCTTTCTTATCCGCAGGAGCAGCGGCAGCAGCGCCTGCGGCAGGAGCGGCGCCGGCAGCAGGAGCAGCGCCGGCGGCGGCAACAGCGGCCTCGGCGGTGGGAGCAGCAACAACTTCAGCCTTGGCGAATTTCACCAACGCTACAACCTGATCCGGATTGGAAAGAAGTCTGACGCCCTGCGCAAGCGGGATGTCACGTACGTGAATCGAATGGTTAGCCTTAAGATCGGAAATGTCAATTTCGATTCTTTCCGGCAGGTCCTTTGGCAGACATTCAATTTCGATTTCGTGCAATGGTGATTCAAGCATACCGCCTTCACGGACGCCGACAGGATTTCCGTGCAGATGAAGGGAAACCTTGGCTCTAAGCGCAACACCGCTCTCTACTTCATAAAAATCAATATGAAGAATATTCCCGTCGATGATATTCCGTTGAGCGCTTTTTACAAAAGCGTCGTAGGCTTTACCTTCTACATCGATATTAACAATTGTACTTTCGGAGATACCCTTTGTACCCTTAATAAATTCAGAAGCGTCCAGATCGATTGAAACAGCCTTTCCCGACCTTCCGTACAACACTGCCGGTATGCGGCCGCTGCGCCGCATCTTGCGGGACTCGGCAGAACCCGCTTTCTGGCGATTTTTCGCCTGTAACACAACTTTGCTCATAATACTAACCTCAACTTAATAAAATACAGGGAATTGGACTAGAGAGACAACCCGGTTGGTTGTCTCTCTAGTCCTGCAGTTTTACGTCCTACGGCCTTAAAAACTGCTTTTTATCAAGGAAGTTGTTCAGAAACTGAAGTTTCCAAACAACTCTATTTCCCTTCTGGGACGACAGGATTCGAACCTGTGAAATACCGGACCCAAAACCCGGGGGCTTACCGCTTGCCGACGTCCCACTGAATTTAAGCCTACCACAAATCATAGGATTGAATCAATACGATTTAAGAAAAAACACACAACAAATACATGGAAATAAGGAAGAATTTAACCACGGAGGACTGCTGTCCATAAGACAGCTTGGAGTTTCACGGAGGTTTTGGTACGAAAACTATCTTTTTCTCTGTGTCATCAGCTAGTTATTCATGGCTTGACGAAAGTAAAGAAGTTTTTCGTACGATAACTCCGTGGTTAATCTTTTCTCTTCTTCAGCTCTTTACCGTGAGAAAAAATCGCGTCAGGCGTCGTGATCGTCTGCCGTGGCTTCCATAACGTCTCCGGAATCGTATTTATCCAGAATACGCTGTTGAAGCTCCGCGCGGAACTCAGGGTTAATAGGATGGGCAACATCCTTATATTCCCCTGCCCGCGTCTTGCGGCTGGGCATGGCAATAAAAACCCCAGTCTTACCCTCAATAATCTTGATATTGTGAACAACAAAGCAGTCATCAAATGTAACTGTTACATAGGCCTTCGGCTTGCCGCCGCCTGTTACTTTCCGAACTCTGATATCTGTAATTTTCATGTCACCCCACCTCTCCTTTAGAGGCAAAACTTGTAATAAAACCTGCAAGGCGGCTGTTAAGCACGACTGCTGATTATGATTTACATTGTAGTACCACTTTGTCAATAAAAGCAAGAAATTTTTTTACATATTTTTTGAGAATTTTTCGTTATCTGAATAATCGATGGGCTATGTCAGAAGAAACCGCTCACATTGAGAGTTTTTTATATGAACAACAGAATTCTGAAAAACTCCATTTATCCCGCAGAACTACAGCTGCCTTTTCCGCCTTTGCCCTGTCGTAAAAGACCCCAAAACAAGTAGACCCCGAACCGGAAAGATTAGCATACTCCGCCCCAATCTCTTCTAATTGAGCGATAATATCGTTATAAACGGATTTTTCGGGCTCTTCAAAAACCGGCAAAAAATCATTCCAAAAGCTGTTAAACGCTATTCCGTTTTCCGGCGCCTTTGATGAAGCGATTTTTTCGCCCTCTCGTTTTTTGTCCAATAACCGGTAAGCAGCGGCAGTATCACTGTGGAAGCCCGGATTGACCAGTACCAGAAAAAGACGGGGAATATCAATTGGCTCGATACATTCGCCGCGTCCGGTTACTTTGGCGGCTGGAATTTCGCGAAGAAAAAATGGGATGTCGCTGCCAAGAGATGCTCCCATTTCCAGCAGAGAATCGCGGTTTAACGGGCTGCTGGCAAGTTTATTCAAAGCCAACAGAGTCGAAGCGGCATTTGAAGAGCCGCCGCCCAGCCCGCCGCCAATAGGGATACGTTTTTCCACTTTTACCCTTAATCCTTGAAAGAAGCCGGTTTTTGCCCTGAAAAGGGATATAGTCCGAAAAATGATGTTTTTTTCGGCTGGAATGGGGACAGAGCCCGTTTTCATGTCGATTTCTAGGGCATTTTCTTGATCAAAAGGCTCAAAAAAGAGGGTATCGGCGAAATCCAGCGCCAAAAAGACACTTTCAAGGTTATGGAAGCCGTCAGGACGCCTTTCCAATACCGCCAGATGAAGGTTCACTTTTGCCGGGGCGGTAATAATTAAATTTTGTACATTCTTTAACATAAGATAAGGTTATCATAAATAATTATTAAAACCCATTGACAATTTTATAAGTCCTCAATTATGTTTCTATATAAGAGACTTTTCGTCTCTTTAAGTTTCGATTCAAGATAGAAAATTACAAGGGAGTGAGTTATGGTTCTGAACGGAGCTATGGAAATGGAACAAGAAGATCTTACATTGATGCCTGTTGACGGACAAGAAACCGTTTACGGCTCGGACGGCGAGCCATTGCCGGCTTTCATCTTTGGCGATGACGATGACTTTGAAGATGATGAAGACTTTGAAGACGAAGAAGATGACAGCGACGATGACGATCTGGATGACGGGGACGACGATGACGATCTGGATGACGAAGACGACTATGATGATGACGATGATGACTACGAAGATGATGATGATGACTACGAAGAAGAAGACGAAGATTTCGACGACTTTGACGAATGACGCGGTGACGGGCTAGTGTTCTGTAATTTACAGAACACTAGAGCTGCCTCGCCACAATTTTTCCAGTTCGTAAAAATCACGCGCCTGACTGTTCATCAAATGAATGATTGCAGAGCCCAAGTCAATTAAACGCCATTCATCGCCCGTGCTTTTAGGTGAAATACCAAGTATTTCTATCTCCTTCTCACGGCAAAAATCTTTTATGTGGCGCTCAAGTCCGTCCATGTGAGTCTTACTTGAAATAGTGGCAATTATAAAAAAGTCGGTCCAGTCATTAATTGTGCGAAGGTCCAGCAGGGCAACATCCTGCCCGTTATGCGCCTGCAAAAGTTCGGCTAACTGTTTGACAATTTGGAAAACGTCCGTGTTCTCAGTTTTTGATAACATTTCTTCCATTAAAATCTCTTCCAATAATTAAAGTAATGTCCGCCTTGTAATCAAGAGGATGAATATCCATACTATCTTCCGGCTCTTCATCAGGGACAAATTCATTTTTTATGTTGGTACAGGTTATAACATCGGCAAATGCCTTCGCTATGGAGTCATCTCCGGAGCGGTGAATAATTGCGGTACTTTCATAATCGTTACGGTCGGCATTGCCTACGGAAATTATATCATAGCCAAAACTGCGCAGCATTTCTGCCGTCCTTCCGGCAAGGCCTGTAACCGCTGTTCCGTTTAAAATTTCTACAGTCGGCGTCCGCTGACCTGAACCTTCGGTCTGGCGGGTGAGCGAACCCAATGTCTGGCGCACAACTTCTTTTACAAGACTCCCGTCCCAATGCGGAATGATAAGCATCTGTCCCGACACTTCCCGCAGATTTCCTGTGACGGACTGGATGTTGGCACGGTATACATCAAGAGAAACAAATTCATCAAGAAGACGCGCCAATGTACTACGGTTCATGCCGGTTTTAAAAAATGAATAGTATAATTTTGCAGCGTCGGGATTTTTCAGGCTGTCGTTCATATTAACGATGCGATCCAAAAGACCCAAGAAGAAACGCTGTCTGCGAAAAACTATCATCTCACTGTCTTCTTCAGGGAGGCTGTATGACGCATAGACAGCGGCTTTATCGCCGTCAAGAATTGTTATGCCGGAAGGAAAAAGGACAAGCGTGTCATCATCCCTGTACGACACCGGCGAAGGAATAAAAATTTCCATCCCTTCCAGCAGATCAACAAGAGAGACTAAATTTTCTTTTGTAAAAACAATAGAAAAATTAATTTCTATTCCCAGAAGTTTGCCTATTTCATTTTCATAATTCCCAATTCTTGCCGAATCGTATACCCTGTCGATGCGGTCAACGCGGTTGATTCTTGTAATCAGCAGTCCCAAATCTCCGGGTATGTCAAAAATCGCCGCACGCCTTGTCGCGGGATAGTACATCAACACATAAGTACTTAGCGGACTCTTTTCTTCTTCTATTACAAACAGGATATTTATTACGCGGTTAGCGGAAAGAGCGTCTTCTATGGGGTTGCTTCGCAGTGTGTATACTGCGGCGGCAATTCCCAGAATAATTAAAACAATAATCAATCCAAGCAGAAGGCGCGAAGCGCCTGTTTTTGATATTCTCAACGCTCTCTTTCCTTCATTTTACTGAACAAACGCAATGTGTCTTCGGACAAATCCAATTCCCTTGATTGCAGTTTGCTGATTGTTTTTTGTAAGACGGCAAAAAGAATACTGTCCAAATCTCCGGTTACGCACAGTTTTCTTAAAAAAGGATCGATATTCCTTGACACCTCAACTTTGTCGGCAATATAGATTACCTTTCCAAGAGGGCTCATGTTTTCTTTTCCCGATGTATGAAAAGCCACTGCGTCAATCACATCTTTATTATGAATACAGAAATGATCCTTTAGCAATACCGCCGCCGCCCTGCCGTGAAGAAGGTTCGGCTTTTCCTTTTCAAGCGCCGTAATAGGTATGCCGTCCTCTTTAGCAAGTTTCAGCAAAACTTTGGCATCCGTCTGTTTACACAAATCATGGGCGATTCCCGCAAGGTAACCTGCCTTTGGGTTTATGCCGAAGCGCAGGCAAAGATCATGCGCTAACAGGGCTGTATTTCTGGAATGAAGAAAACGCTCGGTAGTAAGGCAGCGGCGTACCTCTTCTTCAACACGCAAAATAACCGCTTGGGAGCAGTCTTCATCTTCATTACCCGTATTGGCATTACAGCCGTAAAGCCGCCTGTCTTCAATTATCGCCCTTGCCCCCGCAGGCACAAGAGATTGCCAGTCCAGTCCGTTTTTAATTTTATCGCGCACCGCCTGCGAAGATATTTCCATTATTTCGTTATCAATAAGGGTATGCGCAAACGGATATACTTCCGAATCGCCGGCGGCGGGATTTTTCCTGCGCGCCACAACTATATCCGCCAACTCCAAAATTTTTTTACTGTCCCGCCATTTTGGAAAAGCGGCGGCAAGGTCGTCCCCGATAATGAGCGCCGGCTTTCCGTCCGGCATATAGCGGGCAATAATGTCTTCGATTGTGTCTACAGTGTAGGAAACTCCTTCCCTCTTTATTTCACAGTCGTCAATCGCAAGCCGGCTGTCGCCCGCTACGGCAGCCGCAAGCATATCAAGCCTGTCTTTCGCACCGCTTTCCATGCCAGCAGCTTCAAGTTTGAAAGGGGAGCGGAAAGCGGGTATCATTACAACCCTGTCCAGTTTTAATGTTGAAATAGCGGTATCCGCAAGAAAAAAATGCCCGTAGTGAACCGGATTAAAACTGCCGCCTAAAATACCGAGCTTCACTCATCATCTCCTTCAAGATCGTCATCTTCCGGTTCATCCTGAACATCAACGGAATCCGCGGATTCCGAAGATTCCGTATTTTCTTCTTCGGAATGGGTTTCTGTCAAAAGCAAAAAAGCCTGCGACAGCTCTTTAATGCCTTCGCCGGAAAAAACCGAAATGCCCATAACTTCTTCATTTGGATACTTTGCAGCAAGTTCGCCCAGCCGCGGCAAAGTTCCGTCCAAATCGGTTTTTGTCCCGATTAGCAGGCGCTTTTTCTTTGTCAAATCTTCCGAGAAAGAGCCAAGTTCGTTAAGCAAAATATCAAAAGCATCAAGATAATTGTCTTCGCCAAGGTCGACAAGAAAAGACAAAGCCTTTGTTCTGGAAATATGTTTTAAAAAACGAATGCCAAGCCCGGCTCCTTCCGAAGCGCCCTTTATAAGACCGGGAATATCGGCAATAATGATGTCCCTGTCGTCGATAGTCAGCACTCCAAGGTTGGGAATTTTTGTAGTAAAAGGATATGCGGCTATTTTTGGTCTTGCATTGGTAAAGCGGTCAAGCAGACTGGATTTTCCGGCATTGGGAAAACCGACAAGACCGATATCGGCTATTATCTGCAATTCAACTTTTAATTTTACGGTTTGTCCCGGTTTTCCGGGAAGAGCTTTACGCGGCGCCTGATTAACAGAGGACTTAAAGTGGACATTTCCCCACCCGCCGTTGCCGCCCTTTAAAAAAACAAAGTCCGCCTGAGAGCCGGAGAAATCTTTAATGACTTCTCCTGTTTGTACATCGCGGATAACAGAACCCGGCGGCAAAGGCACAATAACATCCGCGCCGTTTGATCCGTAACAATTTGCGTTTCCGCCGTCACGTCCGTTTTCCGCTTTAAATTTTAGTTTGAACCGCAAATGAGC
>JAIRUC010000125.1 GCA_031254615.1 Treponema sp.
GCCGGTCATGCCAAGGTCTGTGATGTATGCACTGCCCTTTGGCAGTATTCGCTCGTCCGCGGTCTGAACGTGTGTGTGAGTGCCGGCGGTCAGCGACGCGCGGCCGTCGACATAATAAGCGAAGGCTTCTTTTTCGCGGCTTGATTCGGCATGAAAATCTATAACGATTATTTGTGGCAACGCGAAGACAAGCGAGTTTACAATATTGTCAAAGCACATAAAGGGGCAGTCGATGGCGTTGATAAATTCCCTGCCCTGAAGATTTATTGCTACCCAGTTGACACCGTCTTTTTCGACATGAGCAAAACCCGTGCCGGGCGTACAAGCGGGATAGTTTGCCGGGCGCAGTATATTTTTTTCGCTTTCCATGACAGGCCAAAAGTCGCGCTTTTCCCAGACATGATTTCCCGAAGTAACCACATCCGCTCCCGCCTGAATGATGCGCCTGTATTCCCTTTCCGTTATACCAAAACCTTCCGCGGCATTTTCGCCGTTAACGGTAACAAAGTTCAGACTGTGTTCCTTTATCAATACAGGCAATTTGGCTTCAAGTGTTTCCAGTCCCTGAGTACCCACAACATCGCCAATCATCGCCGCGCGAACAATATTCATGATATAGATATATTCTATATATGTCGTAAGTGTCAATAACAGCGCTATTGTTAAAAAATTTACAGTAATATACAATGTTCCCATGACCAGAGGAATTTTTGTCGCGGGGAATGAATCTGCACTTTGCCGCGCTATCGAGGCCGAGGCGGAAAACAGGGTAGATCGTTTTGCCGTCACGCTGATACCGAACAGACTTACGGGCGCGCCTACAACTAACACTATGTCAAAAAATTCCGCCGGGGCAAATGACAAACGCCTGTATCTGGACTGGAATCCGTCAAGCCCGATTTCCGCCAGGACGCTTATACTTGCCGCCGAAAACCGGCTTGACCGGATTGACGAAGCGATCCTTGTTTGTTCACCACCCTCCATTCGCTGCGGCGCGGCGGAGCTTCCGCTTGCCGATGTCGAAATACTGTTGAGCGACCACATAAAGGGATGGTTTTTTCTGGTCAAGGAAATAGCGGCGGTTTTTTCAAGCCGCAAGAGCGGGATTTTGTCGCTGGTTTATCACGATGTCCCGGCGGCAAAAAAAGATGATGCCGCCGACATTCTTGGCCCTTCGGCTCTCGCGTCCTTCCGCGCCCTTACTCAGGGACTGCTTGCCGCCGCTCACAACGATCCGTATATCACCGTGGGTTTTTCCTGTTCCGATGCCGGCAACGAAGAGGCTTTTTCCTCTTTTGTGTTCAAAACAATGGACGAAATAAACAAACGCAGTAACGGCAAATTGTACAAGTTCGGCAAACTCAATTTTTTCAGATAATCTGTTTGTAATTACTTCAACAACATTAAAATGAAGCGCTGATTCCAACATTAACATACCATGGAAATCCTTTTCCGGTAATGACATTGGAAAATTTCCACGCTCCAAAGACAAACGGTTCAACCGACATTGGAATTTTTATAACCGGAAAAAAGGACATCTTCATGCCAAGTTTTAATCCTAGAGACTGAGCAAGGTGTAAATCGCTTAATTCGATTCCTTCGGCCTTGGGATGGTCAGCGCTGTCATAAATTTGGTTTCTTAGCGAAAGGCTGCCGAAAAATCTGTTGAAGTAAAGATGAGAAAGATTTTTTTGAACTTCTAAAGAAAATAAACCTACGGATATTTCGCCGCCGCCAAGCCAGAAAAGATCAAGACCGGAGGGATGAGGGTATTCTTTTAAAGCAAGATCGGCAATTCCCGTTGAGCCAAAAGTGTTTGATATGCCGTGTAAGTCCATTCCCCTTTTGTCATACGCGCCAAAAAAAGTAAAGGATAAGGGAAATCTGGTTTTTGCGCGTGCGCGAAAAATCATGTCGATACGCGGTTCAAAACTTTCTGTAAGGCTGGCGCCGCTAAACTGTAAACTCAGCCTGCGGTACGAAAATAAAAAACCTGTCTGCATAAAAAAGCCGCTTCCACTTTCTTCCCATTCATAAGCGCTTTTTTCGTCTTCATAATCGGCGGCGCGGGCATAACCGCCGCCAAGTAAAATTTGATTGTTCCACTGATTCCTGCTCCAGCTTAAAGTACCGGTAAGACTGGCGCTGGTATACCTGTACACCTTGTTCCCGGACTCTTCTACCCTGTCGGAAAAATTTAATGCAAGAGGAAAGCCAAAGCCGGTATTTTGCCAAACAAACTGATCTATCAGCGCCATTTTATAGGGGACATCAGCGTAAACCAAAAAATAAAGCAGGTTTCTGTCGGGCGGGTCCGCCATAATCGAAAAAATGCCGCCGCCGTCCAGACTGATAGAAATATCATCATCCGACGATGAAGAGCGAATCAGTGGCAGGGGGAGCCAAAAATTAAACGGATTCATATAACGCAGTCCGATATACGGTTTTGTCGGTCCGGCATACGGCAGTGTGGAAACCGTCTTATAATCCTGATTGTCCAGTTTAGTTAGCTGCAAATCAATTTGATTTCCGGAAAGAGAGCTGACAGGTTCAGGAAAGCTCATAAGGCTGTTACGGGAAACAAATGTTCCAAGATAATAGACGGTATCGTCTGCATAAACAGGATTGAAAACGCCACCTGAAAATTCCCTGCCGCTGAATACCGCCTGCATTTTTTCAAGATCAATAACTCCAAGTTTATACATGCTGTCATTGGAATTATAACTGAAAAACAGTTTCCCTTCCGAAACACTCAAGCCGCGCATATATGCCCAATATTCATTGTCATCTGCTGTATTTTCTATTTTAAAAAGTTCACGCGAAATATAATTGTATAGCCATAATTCCCGCGCCCCTTCACGCGAAGCAATAAATACAATCCGCTCATCATCAATGACTTGAGGGCCGGAAAACATAAGGCGCTCGTTTCCCTCAAAAAGAATTTCACTTTCGCCGCCGAAGTTTTCGTATACGATGCAATTATTGTGCAGCGCCGAACGTATTCCTATAACTCCGTCACGAAAATACCTCGCCTTGTAAAGTCCTTTAATACTCCTGCCGGTTTTCCATCCGTTATCCAATCTGTGTTCGGTAACAACCGCAGAAGCGCGATCCTCAATATAATGATAACCGGATAACAGCATAAATTTTCCGTCGGCGGAAATATCAAAATCATAGCTGCCTGAGGCCGCATTAAAGGTTTGCGTCTTTCCGGTCAGGGTATCATAAACGCCTATTTTCGCTTCGGAGCTTTCAATAAAATAAAGTTTATTTTCCCTTGCCGTTAAATTTTCAATGAAATATTCTCTTTCGGAAAAATAGCGGTACTTTTTTGAAGAAAGCTCGTCTTCATTTATTTCCAGTCCGTCCAAAACAAACGACGTGCTGAATTCATTCCACGCATCTAAAAAATCAATGCCGTATACTTTTTTAAAAATCCGGTAATAACCTGACCGGTATACAAAAAAAGAAAAGGAGGCGTCCTTTCCCATTTCCTGCCAAAGCTGTGAATATTTTTCCATGCCGTAAGTTTGCTGCAGCCATAACGAAAAAAGTCCGCCGTATTCATACCAGTATCCGCCGGGACGGATCGGGCGATCATAAACGCCGGAAGCCTGAAACGGCGTAAGGAATTTTTCTTCGTATACAGCCTGCCGCAGATACTGTTTAATCCGCGGATCATTACCCCTTCCGGAACCGTCATGACTTTCAAAACTGACTGTAACTCCTTCCACCATAAATTGCATTGCGTTTATGTAAGCGGGAAGAACCCAATTGCCAAAAATACGATGCGTAAATTTGTACCTGGGCGATCTTGAGTTAAGAGAAACCGCATGGGTCAATTCATGAAGAAAAAGATTTTCAATATTATTTTTAAAACTCGTCCACTCAACATCCAGCGGCGTATCATAAAGCATGATGTGATTATAAAACATGCTGTAATAACCGTTGAACATATCCGTGTGAGGTGAAAGAGTTACGGGAATACGTCCGCGAACCTCAATGCCAAGCAGAGAACTTACATGATCATAGGTGCTGTCCGCAAAAGAAGCCAAAAGGCGGGCGGACGATTCCGATTCTTTTGGAAAGATAATGTCAAAATGATCTGTTCGGATAACACGAAAAGCAGTAAAAGGTTTATAAAGCGCATTTTGAGCAAAAGCGGAAGCCGAAGCAAAAGTAAACAGCGCCGTCAATATGCAAATAAATTTGCGCATCAATTACAGCCTTCGGACAATTCTTATTACTATATCAGCGGAGTGCCTTGCGGCTATTGGCAAAAATTCATCAAAACTTACAGACGATTCCGTTCCCGCAACATCCGACAGCGCGCGGATAACAAGGGCAGGAACGGAAAAAAGATAACAACAATGGGCAATAGCGGTCCCTTCCATTTCAACCGCGGCAATGTCCGGGAAAATACTGCGTACTTGCGCAATGCGTTCCGGCTCATGCATAAAAACATCGCCGGAGCCGATAAGACCGCGGCAGTGATTAAAAGAGGCGGGAAGCGCATCCTCCCGTTTTAATTCATCAACAGCGTCTTGTGCAACTTTTACAAGTTTTTCGTCTACCGGGAAAATTTGCGGCTGACGGGGAAGCTGACCGGGAGCATAGTTAAACGCGGTAACATCAACATCATGATAGATAAGGCCTGTGGATATAATAGCGTCTCCCACCTTCAGCGACGGATCGATACCGCCCGCGGAACCTGTATTGATAACGCAGGCAGGCTTGAACTGCTGAATAAGCAGCGCACAGCCTACCGCGGCATTCACTTTGCCGATTCCGCAGCATAACAGCGTAACATCCTGCCCTTCGATTTTACCCGTATAAAATTCAAAGCCGCCGGTTTTATTGGTTTCAAACTTTCCCATTGCGTCACGGAGGATACTTAATTCTTTTTCCATTGCCGCGATAATGCCAATCATATCAGCCTTCCATATTTTGGTGTGTAATTCCCGGGTGCCATATTGTACACCGGTTTCGCCCCTGCTGTTTTGAGGTATATAACGCGTCATCAGCGCGGCGGATGATAGTGTTTACGTCAGCGTTGGAATTTTGATCAAAGGAAAAAATCCCCAAACTGATTGTAACATGCGGCAATGGAACATCCCACGGAACTTTCATCTCGGCGACATTGATCCGCAGGCGTTCAGCGACATTCCACGCTGTATCCTGATCCGCATGAGGTAAAAGCACTGTAAATTCCTCGCCGCCGAAACGGGACGGAATATCATCGCTTCGTACTCCCTTTTTTATCACCTGCGCAAGATTTTCCAGAACTTTATCTCCGGCAAGATGGCCGTAATTATCATTAAAATTTTTAAATTTATCTACATCAATTACGATAACTGTAGAACAGTATTTATTGCGTTTAGTTCTGATAACTTCTTCGGTAAGACGTGCAAGAAAGAAGCCGTGATTATACAGTCCGGTTTTTACATCATGAAGAGAATGTTCGTAATGCAGATGATTCTTGATTCCCTGAGACACAAAAGACATTAGCTGATGAAGAAAGAACAATTCATCATTACTGTATTCATCGTCAAGATTTTTTTTACCAATCAAAATTATTCCGTATAATCCAAGAGGGCCAACAATAGGAACTATGATTTCGGTATTTATATCCTGAAACGGTTTTACAATTTCTTCGTTATTCAGCAGGCTGGCCAAAAAGCAAAACCTGACCGGTTTGGGATTCTGCCTGAAAAACGCTTCAAACGGGGTAATGCTGTCTATATGAAGATTCATGTCTACAGGTTTATAATTCTTATATGCCTTAATTGTAATGTCTTCCCTTATTTGAAGCGGCTTCCACAAAAAAGCAAGAAACGACGGTAAAAAATGATCCGATATTTGATAGACTGTAGCCTCTATTATTTCATCAATGCTGGTATGATTACAAATATCCAACCCTCTTACAAAAAGACTCTTGTAAGAATTTACCGCCCTGTCCATGGATTCGATATAATCAATAACGCCGATATCCTGAAGCAACGAAGCGTTATCCGCTATTTTGGGGCTGGAAAGAAATTCGTCTTTCCTGTTATCACCTTCAAAAAAAATATCTTTCATTAGTTCTCTCACGTAATCGAAAAATATTCACTGATTGATACGCGCCAATCGCTGCTGTTGTCCTTTTCTTCCCACTCTATGATTCTCTTTATGGTAAAGTCTTTTATGTCGGGCGGATTATTATAATGGACTACTCCAAAACGGCCGCCGCCAATGTAACAGACACTGTCATTTGTTTCGAGGGATACCATATCCGTAACACGCCCAAGTACGCAGCTAAAATGAATAGGACGGCCTGTTTCTTTGTCTGCAATAGCGCTGGTAATATCTGTTATTTTTTTTCCGCACCATGGACAATCCGGGGTTGTGATTGGATTGGCAGGCAATACCGGAGCCGTCCAACGGAGACGCTCGTACATGCTTAGCGGATTCTTTTCTGATTTTCCGGTGACAAGAAAATTATCGGTATGTTTTTTTTGTTCGTTCTTTAAAGACTCGTCTTTCCGTCCGGAAAAACGATGACGGGATCTTCGGTTATTTCCGCCTTTTCCGCTGCCGCTCATGACGTACCCCCTCGTGGGTTATATCCATCAATTCATTGCTCATTACCAGAGCAAGTCTTTGAATAGCAGCATATAGATAATCCTCGTCATTTATGCGCCGCCTTAGTAATTCCAGTCTCCTGGTATTCAAAGCCTCTTCTATCATACACGCTCCGTGAAGGCAGACGCAAGATGGGTAATTGAATTTTTATTAATGAATACTACGTCAAAACGAATCGCCATATTACTATATTTTCGATTTTCGGACATAAAATAATTAGCGGTTTTAATGATTTTCCGCTGTTTTTTGATGTCAATTCCGTATTGGAGGTCTTCCATGCCATAGGCAGACCATGCTTTTACTTCCACAAAAACGACTGTTTCGCCGTCAAGGGCGACAATATCAACTTCACCCGCTTTTGAGCGAATGTTTTTTGCGATTATTTTCATTCCCGCGGCTTCCAGAGCGGCAGCAGCCTGCTCTTCCCCCTTTTTGCCGGAACTGACGCTACTCATTCTGTACCGGCAAATTCAGCCGGATCCAGCGCTTTCTTTATAAAAATGGTTTTTACGGAAAGCAGATCAATGATCTCTCCTTTTCCGGATTTAGAGACTTTCCCGTCTTTATCCATTAAAATTTCTACTACCGGACGCAGCGGAGCATTACTGTTTAAAGTTACAACTCTTGCTATAGATTCATCATTCAGCCGTATTATTGAACCTATGGGATATATACCCATAACCTTTGTAAAAGCCATGATTACCGCAGGATCAAAACGACGGGCATTATCCGAAAGCATATTCTTTACAGCCTGATAACCTACCATGGATTCCCGGTAGGATTTTTTGCTTACCATAGCTTCAAAAGCATCGGCCACAGATACAATTCTGGCGCCCATGTCGATAGCCTCTCCTGCCAAATGGTCGGGATACCCGTTCCCATCCCATCGTTCATGGTGATGCAAGGCGATTACGTTCACTTCATGATTACCGAACAGTTCTTTGGAAACAATTTTAGATGAATGAATGGGGTGGCTTTTTATCTGTTCAAATTCCGCGTCGGAAAGCCCGCCTTTTTTTTCTGTGATACCCCTGGATAATCTGAGCATACCAACATCATGGAGCAGCGCTCCGGAAACAATATTGATAATTTTGTGGTTTGGCAGACGGAGTTCCTGAGCCGTCAATGCCGAAAGGATTGCCGTATTAACAGAACTCTTTGCCAGTTCATGGCCTTCGACTTCACCGCCAAGAATATAACCAATAAAATTATTCGGATAATCTCTTAAATCATTAAGCAGTTGGCCGCTGATATTGTCGATAGCACGCATATCAATATCAATTCCGTTTTTTATTCTGTTAAATACAGCATCAAGTTTTTCTATCAGGGATTTATACGCACGATACGGGCCTGAATTCTGCCGAACATCACTGATTGAAAGTTGTACATTTCCTAAATCTTCATGTTGAGATGATTCTTTTGAAGCTAACGCTGCCGCTATTTCTTCATCGGAAAGAGCATATCCTTCTGATGAAACAGCCTCAATGCCCCATGTATATAGAAAGTCAATATCCCGTTGAAGCAGCGGAACTTTCGCGGGTACGAGTAAATTGCTGCCTTCCGAATAGACCGGTTCTGAAAAAATCTGACCGACCCTTAATGTATCAGTATCAATTATATTCATTCTTCATCCTTCCGATTAACAGCTCAAAAGTTTAGAGTTCTTACATAAATTTCGGTATAAATTGAGTATAAGTTTATAATGAATAATATTATAGTAGAAACCTGTTATAATGTGGTTTTTTTAAAGAATATAAGCATTTAATATCGTTTTAACGGAACAAAATACCGGCAATCCATAGAATTATATAACGAGTTGTTCGACCCAACCACACATTATGTGCGGTCAGGTGTTTCCGAACAACTCTATTATACAACAGTTTTACTCGTTATCCTGCAAGGCATCGTAACCTTGCTCTCCTGTCCGTACTTTAATCACATTTTCAACGTCATAGATGAATATCTTGCCGTCGCCGATTTTTCCGGTATAGAGCGCTTTCTTGACTGTATCCACGCAAAGCTGCAACGGCACTTTGCAGATAACAACTTCGACTTTTACCTTTGGCAAAAGAGTGGATTCCAGCGGAATACCGCGATAGAACTCTCTGCTTCCCCTCTGCATACCGCACCCCAGAACCTGTGTTACGGTCATGCCGGTAATGCCAATTTGATCAAAAGCGGCTTTTAACGGCTCAAACATGCTTTGTTTTGTTAAAATAACAACTTTTGTCATTTTTGCGCCCGGTTTTGAGTTGTTTATAACAGGTACTGCCGCGCTGACAGGAACCGGCGCACTATCGGAAGATGGTCTGAAATCCGCACCGGCCGGAGTTATCATAAAGTCGGCATAGCTGCTTGAAATGTTGTGCTCGGTAATATCCAAACCGGCAATTTCTTCGGCTCTCGATACGCGCAATCCCATTGTTTTTTTGATCACCGTAAAGATGATGGTCATGGTTATCGCTACCCACGCTATTACAGAAACAACGCCGAGCGCCTGAATACCAAGGAATTTAAATCCGCCGCCGTACAGCAGTCCGCCGTCAAGCGCGAATATACCGGTCAGCAATGTACCTGCCGCTCCCGTAAGACCGTGTACGCCAATCGCGCCGACAGGATCATCAACCTTCAATACTTTGTCAACAAACTCTATGCCGAATACGATCACAAATGCCGCTATAATGCCGATGCA
>JAIRUC010000134.1 GCA_031254615.1 Treponema sp.
GTTTATAATTACGCGCATATCGGGAATCTTCGCGCTTATACGCATCACGATGTGTTAGTCCGCTCCCTTCGCCGCGCGGGATACAAAGTAGATCACATAATGAACATCACCGATGTCGGTCATCTTTCCGACGACAGCGACAACGGCGAAGATAAAATGGTAAAAAGCGCGGAAGAGCGCGGCAAAAGCGTTCTTGAAATAGCGCAATTTTACACCAGGGCTTTTTTTAACGATACGGACAGAATGAACATTACGCACCCCACCGTTATCTGCAAAGCGACCGAACATATCGGCGAGATGATTGCGCTGATTCAAAGAATCGAGAAAAACGGCTTTACATATTTTTCCGGGGGCAACCTTTATTTTGATATTTCAAAATTTCCTTCTTACGGGGAACTTGCGCTTTTGCGGATGGACGACTTAATGGCCGGAGCGCGGGTTCAACAGGACGAGAACAAAAAAAATCCCCATGATTTTGTTCTTTGGTTTACAAAGAGCAAGTTTGAAAATCAGGCGCTGGTTTGGGACAGTCCGTGGGGACGCGGCTATCCCGGCTGGCATATCGAATGTTCCGCGATGAGCATGAAGTATCTGGGGGAGAATTTCGATATACACGCCGGCGGCGTCGATCACATTTCAATTCATCACACCAACGAAATCGCGCAAAGTGAAGCCGCGACAGGTAAAAAACCCTGGGTAAAATACTGGCTTCACAATGAATTCCTCGTGCTGAACATGGGCAAAATGTCAAAATCGGGAGGCGGCTTTTTAACCTTGCAGAATCTTGTTGACGAGGGGTATGATCCGCTGGATTACAGATATTTTCTGATTGGCGGACACTACCGCAGTCAGCTTCAGTTTGGCAAAGAAAGTCTTGAAGGCGCGAAAAATTCACGCAGGTCGCTGATAGAAAAGGTTCGCGCTCTGTCCGCAAAGTGCACAGAATCTGCCGCCACAGATACGGAAAAAACAGCTCAGTATATAGAAGGATTTAACGCGGCTATTGAGGACGACTTGAACACCCCGCGCGCTCTGGCGGAATTATGGGGGCTTTTGAAGGACGCGCCCGCAACACCGCAGACGCTGGCCGCTGTTTTCGACATGGACAGCGTTCTGGCGCTTGGGCTTGAAGACGCCTGCAAAACTGGGCAAAACAGCGGCGAAGAAGACTCGCAGGCGCGCGAAATAGAGGAATTAATCGTAAAAAGAACAGAAGCCAAAAAAGCAAAAGATTTTGCGGCTGCCGATAATATAAGACAAAGTTTGAAAGATCGCGGTATAATATTAGAAGACGGTCCTGCCGGAACTACATGGCGGCGTCTTTAGCACTTGTAACAATTGAGGGAAAAATTTGTTATTTAAGATAGAGGAAAATTTGAAAGACGACGCACAAACCGCCGACGGCGAAATGACTGCCGGAGAGGAGTGGGGTTCACAGGCCGGGTTTAACCAGCTTGAATTCAAGCGCCTTTACGATTCAACTTTTCCGATTCTGTTCAGAGTGGCTTACAGGATTGCTAACAGCAAAGAAGCCGCGGAGGATCTTTGTCAGGATTGTTTTTTTCGTTTGTATGAAAAAAACATTGTTTTTCCAAACCCGGAGGAAGCAAAATATTGGCTTATCCGCGTTGTAAAAAACGCCTCATTAAATTATGCAAAAAGAAAGGAGCGGGAACGAAAGGCGTACCAACGGGCATTTCGGGAAGATTTTAAACGGGAGGAGTCCGGCGAAAGTTTGCTTGTTAAAAAAGAAACAAGCCAAGAGGTTGAAGAGGCCCTTAATAAACTGCCGGATAATTTGCGTATAGTGTTGATATTAAAAGAATATGCTGAAATGAACTACAAAGAAATCGGCAGGGTACTTGGCATTAGCGAAGGAAATGTTAAAGTCAGGGTATTCAGAGCCAGGGAACGGCTTGCCGTATTTTTAAACGGACTTTCGTCCGAAGGTGGTGCTTATGTGTCCTGAGCCGCAGCTGCTATCAATCTACATGGATGGGGAGCTTCCCTCTCCATGGAAAGAAAAAATGGAAGCGCACTTAGCGGAATGTTCCGCGTGTGCGGATAGATACAAAAATTTCCGGCATCTTCAGGAAATGTTTAAGAAAAGCACACGTCAAAGACGGACTTATGTTGAAAGCGACGGAACATCTTTGTCTTCGGGTACAACCGAACAGGCGCTTCCGGAGCAGGAATTTATTGAAGAAGCAAAAGAGAAGGTCTGGCGGAAAATGGAATCCAGCCGGCGCTACAGACACCTCAGCGTGTGGAGGCACAGGCTTTCCATTCCGCTGCCTGCCGTTGCGGCCGCGGCGGCAATTGTCCTTACAATACTGACAGTACTGTTTGTCCGCAGCACAGGCTTGCAGAGCGCAGACCCTGCCGCAAGATCAAATTTTATCCTTGCATACGAAGAAGAAGAAATACCGAGTATCATACCTACGGCGGATATGAGCGGTCTTCTTCAGCTTTTAGATACTGACGGAACCGAAGTCATAATTCTTCGGCTGCCGGAGACCAGAAACTTTGCAAGATCGGGTGAACCTGCAATAATAAGAGCTGCCGATTATTCACGGAGATATCCATAAATGACTCGTTCCTTCTGTTTGTTTGGCGCATTTTTTATTATTACCGCAAGTCTTAATATTTACGCGCAGGATTCCCGCGGCGAGTTAGGTGAAATGGTGAGCGGTTTAAGAAGGCGTGCGGTTGTTGTGGACATTGACGCGCGGGTGCTGGGAGAGGAGCATGCGGTAGTTTGGAACGAGACCCATAGCAAGACAGCAATCCCCGGCAGTCCTGTGGGAATAAAACTGGTGGGTTCAAATGTCGTGGTAGAGGCGCAATTTACTCCGTTCATCCGCCGTCATGGAAATGTTCTTGTCGCTCATGGGCAGATTTGGTATAACGACCCGGACAAGGGCATGAGTTATTACACTTCGATCCAAACCATTCCGCTTGAATTCGGCGAACCGATTTTATTTTTCCCGCTTGGCTCATCAAATCAGTTTGGCTCGTCAATAGAGATAATTATTACAGTAACCCGGAATACCGCGGAAAACAGCGCGGAGGAAACATCTTCAAAGACGGAACATGATTAAGAAATTTTTTACCGCGGTTGTCCTATCTGTTTTGTTTTTTTCCTGTAATTCAAAAACCCCTGTCATTTCATCAATCGATCCAAAAATAGGAAATATGGGCGAAATTATTACATTGAGGGGGCGCAATTTTGGCGCGTCAAGAGAAGAAGCCTATGTAAGCATCGCGGGTGTTGCGCCGACTAACTCGTCTTATTATACATGGCAGGACGATCTGATCCTTTTAAGAATACCGGAATCAAGTGAATCGGGGCTGGTTTATGTTCATGTGAGAGGGAAAAAAAGCAATGGCGTTCTTTTTTCCAACTCGGCCGCTGTGCCAAGGCCGGTTGAAGGCGAAGATTTTGGCATGGAGCCGAAAATCGCCGTTGTAAGTCCTGGGGCCTGCGCGCCGGGAACATTGGTAACAATTACGGGACATAACTTCGGCGCGTCAAGGGAAGGCGCAGGCGTTTTCTTTTCGTGGGATTCCGAAGCGCTTTCTTTTAATCCTTATGTTGTCACAGAGCCGGAATTTGTCGAAGTCTCCGAGACGGAACTTGGCTATGAAGCATGGAACGCGCGCGAAATCCGTATCCGCGTACCGGACGGGGCTGTCAGCGGCACTCTTAAAATAAAAACACCCAACGGGGAATCCCGGCCAGTTTTTTTTGACATTACGGGAAAACCCGGTTATAAAAATTTTAAAGACAAACGAAGTTACACCATAAGTTATTCAGTCGATGTAAGAGTTACCGAATCCTCAAGGCCGAATACCCTGTACTTGTGGATGCCTATGCCTGTAGCATCTTCTTCACAGCGGAATGTAAGGCTTATCTCCCGCAGTGCAGACCCTTTTGTAGAAAACCACAGGGGGGTTAGTCTTTTTAAATTGGACAACATTACGGCAGGTTCAAATCATTCAATCAATCTTTCTTTTAACGTTGAAGTATATGCGGTAGAAACAGGCATGAGGCCATTGTCCGTAAGGCAGGGAAAAACTCCTCTTCATACCGCATACACTCAAAGCACAAGTTTAATTCCCGCTGACAATCCGCTTATTAAAACAACTGTTACGGGCATTATCGGCAGGGAACAAAATCCTTATCAAAAAGCAAGGATGTTGTATGACTGGCTCATTAATAATGTAGAAATTTTTGAAAGTCCTTTTAATACCGCAAGCGCTGTTTCGGCATTGGATCAAAAAAAGTCAGACCCCTACAACGCCGCTCTGCTTTACGCCTCTTTGGCGCGCGCCGCGAAACTGCCGTGTATCCCTGTTGCCGGCGTGCTGATAAACCGCCACAGTCAGACTATGCGCCATTATTGGACGGAAATCTGGATAGACGATTTTGGCTGGCTGCCAGTTGATCCGGCATTGGGCGCGGGAGCGGCTCCTGATTCTTATATTAACAAAGAAGAAACCGACCTTGTAAATTATTACTTTGGCAATATTGACAGCCAGCGCATTGCTTTTTCCAGAGGCGAATTGCACCTATCGCAGATGGAAAGCCGGGGGCGGCTTGTATCACACACGCAGTCTTATTCTTTGCAGAACATTTGGGAAGAAGCCGGCGGCGGACTTGAGTCGTATTCCAGCCTTTGGGGTGATATAACAATACGCGGAATATACGCGCAGTGAGGTAAAATATGGTAACGGTAATTTCATTAGGCGGCTCAATTGTCGCACCGGACGGAGTTGATGTTCAATTCCTGAAAGATTTTGTCCTGCTTATCCGCTCATTTTTGGAGGCGGATTCCAACAGGCGTTTTATTTTTGTTGTCGGCGGCGGCGGACCTGCGCGCCGGTGGATAAACGCCTACCGCGAAATAAACGCGCAAAGCAAGGACGAAGAAGCCGACTGGATTGGGATAATGGCGACGCGGCTTAACGCGCAGCTGGTAAAGGCGGCGATGGGGGAATTGTGCACTCAGGAAGTTGTTATAAATCCCTGCCAGGTTGATCCGCTAACGGGGCACGTACTTGTCGCCGCCGGATGGAAGCCCGGTTTTTCAACAGACTATGATGCGGTTTTGCTTGCGGAGCGTTTTCAGGCAGACGCTGTTATTAATCTTTCCAATATCGAAAAAGTTTACACGGCCGACCCAAAGACGGATCCCAATGCCCGCCCCATCGACAAAATCTCGTGGGCGGAATTTCGCGCTCTTGTCGGCGATGACTGGGTTCCCGGCAAAAATGTTCCGTTTGATCCTGTGGCAAGCAGGCATTCGGAAAAAATCGGCCTAAAAGTGATCTGCGCTTCCGGGAAAAATCTGGAAAATCTGAAGAATATTCTTGCCGGTAATGATTTTGTCGGAACTGTTATAAATTGAGAGTGATGTTTTTTTGTTAAAAGAATTCATCTAACAAAATATAATAATTTAACTTTTTTTCATCCTTTTCTATTCCCAACTCTTCCAGCAAAAAATCATCATATTCTTTCGTGTTAAAATTATGCCAGAAAGACCTTGTACACAATGCGATATCCTGCCACTTATCCGCTATACCGGCTCTGCCAAGGTCTATAAATCCTGTTACTTTGTCTTCATGGCCAAAAATATTGGGCAGACAATAATCACCATGCGTAAAAACAAGTTCTTCATGTTCGGGTTTGTTATCATATAAATATTCCAATAATTGACTTGGAGAGTTGAATTGTTTGTGTGTTTCTTCATTCCAATCATCTACATCAACTTTATTATTTTGAATATTATTTTTTGCCAGTTTTAATTTATTTTCCAGATTGTTAATAATTTTACAATTATTTTTAATTTTGCAGTCACTAATATCTATTGATTGAAATAACTTTATGCCTTTGGCTAACACCGGGATTGCCATTTTCGGATTATTCATATAATAATCATCACATAACATTAAGCCGTCTATTTTGGAAACCAGCAGATAATCATTATATCCATCCGAATCCCATTCGATTATCTTTGGAACCGGCGCTTTGCCGTTTAACCAGCAAATATTTTGATATTCATTTTTTAACTCACTGCCTTTTGAATCAATCTTTAAAAAATAAGTTTTAGTATCAGAAACACATTGATAAACACCCGCGGATGACCGTCCCATGTCATCTTTTTTTATTTCCATATTTTTCAATTTATCTTTAATTTTTTGCGGCCAGTTTTCGTTCATGTGTATTCCTTTGATTTTAGTTCTCCTGATAATTCAAATCTTTATTTCGCATAACGTCAATTATTCTCTATTGTGCCGCCGCCTACTACCGTATCCCCATCGTAGAACACCGCCGCCTGTCCGGGAGTAATTGCGCGCTGGGGTTCTTCAAATTCAACGCGGATTGTATCCGGACCGGTTTGCTCTACTTTTGCCCGCTGTTCTCTTTGCAGATAACGTATTTTTACAGCAAGACGCAGAGGCTGAAAAATATCTTCACAGGCGATAAGGTTTATTTGCCGTGCGGTGAAACTTGATGAGAACAAGGAAGAATCGTCGCCTAACACCAGCGTATTGGCGGCGGTGTCTTTTGCCGCGACATAAACCGGATAATTGCGGGCTACTCCCGTGCCGCGGCGCTGGCCTAGTGTGTAGCGGATAAGGCCGTGATGACGGCCCAAAAATTTTCCCTCGGTGTCGATTATGTCTCCTTCGGGGTAGGTCTTTCCCGTATAGTTTTCGATAAAGCCGGCATAATCTTTATTGTCAACAAAGCAGATGTCCTGACTTTCTTCTTTTTCCGCGTTGGAAAGACCTTTTGACGCGGCAATTTCCCGCGCCTGCGTTTTTGTTAATCCTCCCAATGGGAAAAGCGTACGGGAAAGCGTGTCTTGGCTCATCATGTATAGCACATAACTTTGATCTTTGTGGGGGTCTACGCCTTTTTTCAGCAGCCAGCGCTCTCCTGATTTTTCGATACGGGCATAATGGCCGGTAACAAGTTTTTCGGCTTCCAGTTCCTGCGCGCGGCGGAGTAAGAGCGAAAATTTCAGATAACGGTTGCACTC
>JAIRUC010000150.1 GCA_031254615.1 Treponema sp.
TCAAGCCGTCCCGATGAAAAAGAATCCTATCTTGAAGCGGCGGAGTCCCTTCAGCAAAAAGGGATAATAAAACTTAGCTGGGAAAAGCGGGGCAGGGGAGAGCGCTTAAAAACATTAAGCTGCGAAAACTTTGAAAAACTTTTTGAAGAAGCCGGCAGACCGTATCCAAAAACCGAAGCGGAAAAAATCAGGGCAATGTTAGGTGAAAAAGTGCAGTCTCTAAAGGGGTCTTTGGCAATGCCGGCTAGAGATGTCGATCAGGCGGAAAAAACAATCGCCTTTTTGGAATTTCTTTCCCTGCGCTTCGGCCCCCGCGAAATCGGGCAGGGAATTGTTTTATCTGTAGTGGAGGAATTTATCCGTCTTTTGGAATTTTGTTCAGATACTGCCCGGCGGGAACAACTGACCACCCGCGCTCTGTCAATTTTGCTTTACCGCGATTCAAAACGCTTGGAAAATCTTTTAACCCTTTGCGGCCCCCTTTTGTTACGCGCACAAAAAATTTCCGCCGTTCCCGACCTTGCATTTTTGGAACGCTCCTACCCCGAAACCATGATTGCGGGAAAAATCATTATTCAATACAAAAACCAACCGCCCATGGTTAATTCCGGCGGTCATATACTCGGCCTTCCACTTGAAAGCGCGCAGGAAATTGAGTCAATTCAACTTGTATCGGATAAAAAAGAAAAAACCGTGCTGACCATTGAAAACAAAGAAACATTTTACGCGCTGGGAAGTCCGCAAAAGCACGGTTCAGACCTTTCCCGCTATGACTGCTTTCTTTACATAGGCGGCTATTCAAACCGCGCCGCCGCCGCTCTTGTAAAGACTCTGTCCGCTTCCGGTTTTTCTTTTTACCATGCCGGCGATCTTGACCCCGACGGCGTTCTTATTTTACAGCACATTCAGGACATTGCACAAAAGCCGGTTATTCCGGTGCGCATGGACGCCGCCACTTTCGATCAATACCGGCCATGGGCGCGAACCCTCACCAAGCCAATGCTCCGACAAATCGAAAAAATTCGGGAAGAGACAAAGACCATTTCCGAACTGGCCGGACTGCTGCGGCGTATTGAGGAAACAGGCTTGGGGGTGGAGCAGGAGATTGTAGATTACCGCATTTAAAAAAACGCCCCCTCGAAAGGGGGCAGGAGACCGCCCATTCCGGTCTCTCCGTAGGTCAACCGTTACCGGCCGCCAACACAAGGTGGGTAGGGCCACGATTACATTATACATTATATCAAAGCGTAAGTTAAGTATTTTTTAGCTAACAAAACGAGTTACCGGCGTTAATCCTGCAAATATAAACTCTACTCCCTATTTTTCCGTCATGGTTATATTAGCGTCCCAGTCAGAAGGAGGAGGATTAACCAGAAATTCTTCGATTCGGGACAGGTACATTGACGCAAGATAATCCGATCTGCCGGCTTTTTCTTCAATAAACAAGGTTCTGCCAAAATACTGTTTTGCCGTTTCAAATTCACGCATGGCATAAAGTTTTAACCCATTGTTGTACTGATCCAAAGCCTCACGGTCAATTATCAAACCTGGCGGTATTCCTTCGTCATCTTCACCGCGGAATGCGGCGTATGTTGTATACAATCCAACAGGCAGGTCTTTTCCTTTTACACGCACACTGTCTGTTTTCCGGAAAATAAAAATATCTTTGGTCTGCTCGTAAACAAATTCCGAAACAATAATTGACTGATGATAATATTTGGTGATCCCTTCAAGCCGCGAAGCAAGATTGACGGTATCGCCTATCACCGTATAATCCATTTTATTCTGAAAACCAAGATTACCAACAACACATTCGCCGCAATTAATGCCGACACCTGCGTCAAAACCAAAATCCGGCAGCGTAATACTTGATGTATCAACCGTATGAATCATTTTAGCCATGCGTATCGCCGCCCTGACAGCGCTGGCGGCGGAGTTTTCCAGCGTTTTGGGAGCGCCAAAAATAGCCATAATTGCGTCACCGATAAACTTATCGATATTGCCGCCTTCGTCAACAATTTGATCGCCCATCACGGAAAAATAAGTGTTAAGAAAATCCACCAGTTCCCTTGCAGGAGTATTCTCGGAAATTTTTGTAAAGCTTCTGATATCGGAAAATAAAATCGAAACCACCCTGCTTTCGCTCTGGCTTGAAGGTGATGACGACTTTTTAATAATTTCGTCCATTACATCAATTGGCACATAACGCGCGAAGGCGGCTCTTGTTTTCTTCTGCAGGGTTTCCATCTGCTTCAGATGCAAGGCGTTTGCGATTATAGGAGAAGCCGCTGAAAGAAAAATATTTAAGTTTTCCAGAATGAGCGGGGAAAAATATTCCTTAACGGAAGTGCCGATATGAACTGTCGCAAATTCTTCACCGGAACTGACAAGAGGAATCAGAATATAGGATTCGATTCTTTCATCTTTTTTCCCCGCCGGAAAAAAATCTAAAACCTCATTGGTGACAACTTTATAATCTGAAAAGCGGGTGTTAAAATCGGCAATTGTGATAGCTTTAAAATCTTCCGCAACCGCCTCTGTGTATCCCGAATTGTTGGCGTTATAAACCAGCAGAGCGTCATCCGTGTCTTTAATCATCATGGAACACATTTCCGCACGGCAGGCGTTTTTTAAAAGCGCGAAAACGCCCTTAACTGTTTCTTCAAGGGAAATTACCTTGGCTGATAATTCGGCAAGCATACCGGTAAGAGTCGCCTGAAAAAGTTTATTATTAAGGAGGTTATTAACCATCTCAATCAGGGAATTGTCGTTTATTTTTTCACTTTCTTTTTTAACCGCCTCATAATCGACGGGTTGGTTTTCACCTAACAGGCACTGTATCTGTGCGGAGAGTTCCTCCAGATTTTCAGGAGATTTTTCAAGATAAACATCCGCCCCGGCCTGTTCACCCCAGAATTTGTCCCTTGTATCACCAAGTATGGTGAACATAATTACCGGTATGTCCCGGGTAGCGGGGCGTGATTTAAGCAGGCGGACAGCCTCGTAACCTTTAAACAGCGGCATCTCCACGGCGGTAATGATAAGTTCGGGAAGAAAATTATACACGAGTTTTATTCCCTCAAGACCGTTTTTTGCGCGCTCAGTTTCATAACCTTCATTGTTCAGGAATTCCAGCAGCAAATTCGCAAAAACATCTGAATCTTCAAAAATTAAAACCCGCTTTTTATCCATTTGCTTCTCCGATTAATTCCCGCACAATGGTTACTAAACTGTGATCGTTAAATGAATTTTTTACGATAAAGCGGTTTATCCCGAGCATCGCCGCTTTGTTTTGATCTTTCTCATCGCTCTTAGATGAAATAGCAATGATGGGGATATCTTTCAAACGATCGTTTTTGCGGATATTCTCCGTCAACATAAAGCCGTCCATATTCGGCATTGAAATATCGGTACAGATCAAATCGTACTGGGTATTTTTAGCGGCGGCGAGCGCTTCGGAACCGTCCGCGGCAACATCAACCTTATAACCTTCCGCCTCCAGAATATCCCGCTCTATATCACGTGTCGGACGTGAATCGTCAACCACCAGGATGGATTTACGCATACGCTCATAATCAACATGGCGTTTTTTCATGTCGATGGTTTTTGTACGACGCGCCATTCTGATCACCGTGGGAATATGAAGCGCCGGTATCATTTCATAATCTTCGTTAAGCACTACCCCGGTAAATACTTCCATCTTCTCCATGAAAGACGGCAAATTTTTTAAAATTACCTGCCTCATGCTGCTTACCTGATTTACAGCGAGGGCGACGGTTTCTTCATAAGCCTGGACAATGGCGACAAAAATAGAATCGCCTGTGTTCTTTTTTTCATCAATAGGAATTTTCAAAATATGATGAAGATAGAAAAGTTTTATGATTCGCCCGTTGTATTTAATACCCGGGCGATCTACCACAGTAATAATATCTTTTGTATTGATAAGCAAGACAGTATCCACGAAATTGGCGGGGATAATAAACTTCATACTGCCCGAGATAATGGGGAATCCCATAAGAGCGGCGAGCGATAAGGGGACAGAAATAGTGAAAACAGTTCCCTCACCGGCTTTGGTAAGGACTGCGATACTGCCCTTCATGCGCTCAATGTTGTTCTTAACAGCATCCATCCCAACCCCGCGGCCTGAGACGCTGGAAAGCTTTTCCGCAGTTGAAAACCCGCTTTGGAAAATAAAGTTTATAAGTTCTTCCTCACTGAGAGCTGCGGCTGCTTCTGCACAAACCAAATCTTTAGCGATAATTTTTTTGCGTATTTCCTCAATATTGATACCTTTTCCGTCATCAGCGATCGTGACCTTCATGTTCCCGCTCTCACGGACGCAGTTAATCGTCAGAAGGCCGGTTTCATTTTTCCCCGCAGCGCGGCGTTCCTCGGGAGTTTCAATTCCATGATCAATGGAATTTCTTACCATATGAAGGAAGACCTCGGATAACGATTCACTCAGGTTTTTATCGATTTCATTTTCAGTGCCTTCGATCTTCAGCTTTACCTGCTTGCCCAATTCAGAGGCTATAGTAAAAACCTGCCGCGGGTATCCGTCAAGCACGGTGGAAAGAGGCAGCATTCTTAATGAAATTATGCTGTCGTATGCGCCGCGGATGTTATTGCCCACATCAATGGAGTAATTTTTCACAAGCGAGCCAAGTTTCCCGGTCATCAATTCTATTGAGCGGAATTCCTGAGTCAGTGAAGAATTCCATGATTGATTGGCACCGATAAATTTTGAAAATTGTTTTGTCGCAGTGTTGAGCGCTTCGGTATCCTTTGCGATTTTTCTTGCGGCGATTTCCAATGATTGAAGCGCCGCCATATTATGAATAATTTGATCGATCCGTTCAAGGGATATTCTGATTCTTTCGGTTTTTACATCATCACGTTTAGTATCGGTTTTTTGTTTTTGCTGATGTTCATCTTCGGTAACAGCGCCCGGTATAACATATTCTTCGTTAGCTGCAAGCGCCAATAGCTCCTTTTGAAAAATCTCGGCTCTGATATCGTCTTTTCCGCTTGACTTAACTTTTTCAATTCCGGTTTTAAGTTCATCAAATCCGGCAAGAAAAACTTTTACCGCGTTATCGTTAAGAAATGTCCGCTCTTCTTTTATGGAGGAAAACCCCGTTTCCAGCGCGTGTACAACGGTTTCAATATTTTTAAATTCAAGCATACGCGCCGAACCTTTCAGGGTATGAAGCGCGCGCATCAGGGTAACAAGATCATCCTGAACAGAAGAACCGCCTTTTATTTCAAAAAGAAGTTTTTCCACAGTCGAGAGAGTTTCCAGCCCTTCTTCGACAAATTGATCAATGTATTTGGATTTATCAATCGCCATGCTCGCCCTGTCCGGTTGCTTCTGTCTCCATCAGGAAGCGTTCCAATTCTTGAGCGCGTTCCGTCAAAGTCACGGCAGACAACGCCGCGGATTCTGCGGCGCCGATAAAGAGTTTAACTCCATGGGAAACTTCGGAGATAGCGGAGGTAATTTGTTCACTGGACTTCAGTTGCTGCCGGGTAGAACCGGTAATTGTTTGCGCCTGATTGGAGGTAATTTCCGCACCAATCCGAATTTCCTTAAAAACATCTTCCAAATCTTTGATGAGTTTATAACCTTCGGCAATTCTGTCGGAACCTTCTTCACTGTACACAATCAACGATGAAGATGAACTTTGAATTTCCTCAACTTGTTCCCGAATCTGCCGGGTAAGGCCGGCAATATCGTCAGCCAGCCTGTTTACTTCTGCGGCAACAACGGCAAAACGTTTTCCGGTTTCCCCGGCGCCGGCCGCTTCCAGCGCAGCGTTAAACGCAATAACTTTTGTCTGGTCGGTGATAGTATTAATTACCCGTACAATATCGCGGATTTTATTTACTTTATTGCCCAACAGAATAATACCATTGATAACTCCGGAATTTTTTTCTTTTATGTCTCCCATTTTTTTGACATTCTTTTCCAACACCGTAAAGCCGTTAAGCACGTCTTCTTCCATTTTGGAAGCAATGACGGCGACACTGCGCGTCTTTTCAACAATTTCTGCGGCGATCATGGCATTTTCGTTAAGCGTACTTTCGATTTTTTTCATACTGTTGGCCTGCTCGCTTCCTGATGCCCTGTTGTCCCTGCCGGAACCGGAAATAATACCGGCGGATTCCTTAACAGCTGCGGCAAGTTTTATGGTTTTATCCATAAAATCGGTCACACCCTTCGCGGACAGTTCCGTTTGGGTTTCCAATTCAAGAATTCGCTTTTTATAAGAACGCAATATGGGAATCATAACAGCTCCCATAAGCACAATTCCGGCTATTAAAAATAAAATTTGCATAGCGGCGCCCCTTAGGTTTCAGTCCGGTATTTTTCTACTCTTCCTTTCAGATCCTCAGACATATTGTTCAGGTTGTCTGCAATCTTGGAAGTGGATGAAGTGGCTATTACAAACTGTTTTACCCCGGCGGATATTTCCTTGAGGGCGGTAAAAATTTGTGACGAAGCCGCTTCCTGCTGCTTGCTTAAGTTTGAAATCTGCTGGGAACGTGTCGCGACATTTTGGGAATTATCAACGATATGCTCAAACACAATTTTTTGTTCGCTCATTCCTTCATAGCCGATTTCAATCTGCCTTGATCCGTTGTTGGCTTCGGCGATTAATGCCTGCGAAGCGCCCTGCACTTCTTCAATCTTTTGTTTTATTTCCCGGGTTGATTCAACCACGTTATCCGCAAAACGCCTGATTTCCGAGGCGACTACCGAGAACCGGGCTCCCGCTTCGCCTGAGGACGAGGCTTCAAGAGATGCGTTAAACGCAATCAGTTTGGTTTGATCCGCAATACCGTCGATGATTCTGATGGCTTCATTGATTCTGATGATCATATCCGACAGATTCCGTATTTCGCTGATGATCTTCTGATTCTGGTTGCGGATATCCTCCATCATATGCTGATTCGCTTCCCTGAGTTCGGCACCCTTGCTGCTCAGTTCCTGCGTCTCTTTCGCAAGATTGGCCACTTCGGTGGTTTTCAGGGCAATCTGTTCTGACAGATTCTTGCTGCCCTCCATCGTGCTGACAATCTCGGAAACGCTGGATGATTGCTCGTTGGCAGTAGTGGAAATTTCTTTTGATGATGATGAAAGATCAAAGACCGAATTGGAGACCAGCTGCGCGCTCTTTTTAAAACTTCCGAATGTGGAACGAAGTATATTTAGGAATCCGTTGAAAGCTGTCATCAGATCGCCGAATTCATCCTGAGAATGAATTTTTAAGGACAGAGTTAAATCGTTTTCGTTTAGACCCCTGAATAGAGTTTTAAGACTACCGACGGACTTGTTTATGTCCCGTGTAATAAACGCCACAAAAGCGATAGCGATTCCCAGCGAAACCAGTACTATCGCCAGATACAGGATCAAATTACCCTGCGCCGCCGAAGTGTTCCGCCGAACCTGCGCTTCCAGGCTGTTAAATGTTTCTGCCCACAGCTGACACAGGTCTGTATTAAGAAGCGATATGGTTCCAAAAAAATCCGACACAGTACAGAGGTTCGTTACGTTAAAACCGGACATTCTTGTGTACTGTTCAAGCAAAACATCAACGGTTTTCTGATAACGGTCAAGACTGTCTTCTAACTCCCTGTATCCGCTATTTTTCTTTTTATCCCCATCCATTACCGCTTTCAGGCTGACGGTGATTCGATCCTTGTCAGATTCAAGCAGTATACGGTTATTCCGGATAAGCTGTGAATCACCGGATACCAGCATTGAAAAGGTGATGTTTCGCGGATTTCCGGCGTAGGGTCTTGCTGTTTGTCTGCGCCCCGCAGCCTGAGCGGCAGCAAGCTCGCTGTTATAACGCGCGACATTTGCCTCCGCATTATAAAGATTATCACGGAGCAGGTTGCCGATACTTATAATCCGCACCAGAGCATCGGGTATATTTGAAAGAGCCGATGCGGAAAAATAATAAGTGTTCATATCAGAAACCAGAATCAGGCCGGAACGTTCTCCTATCCAGCTGATAATATCTTTTAACGAATAGGTGTAATCCAGATAGTTTTGATACAGTTCCTCATCATCCCTGCCGATTTTCTTCAGAGTATCCCAGCCGGCTATAATGTCGGGTAACGCTTTATCCTCTGTTTTATACTGACGCAGTTCCCTCTCCAGGGATCTTACGGCGCTTGTAACTTGTTCATCGATGCTTCTCAAGTCTCCCTGTTCCAGCCCCAGATAAACGTTGAGGTAGCGGGGCAAATTTTGCATCACCGTTACCGCAGGTTTAAGCGAATTTATTCCGTCACGCTCATCTATGTTTTTTCGTATTATTCCAAAATTTATGGAACAGATGAAAAAAAGCATCACCCCTACAGGTATTAAAAACACCGCGCTGGAAATAATCAGTTTAGTAGAAATCTTTAACTTGGAAAAAAACATCTTTCCTCCTTATCCCGAGTTTTGTTTTTTGGACTGTCTGTTCACAAAACCGGTTATTTTTCATATACAGGCTAAGCATCTCAATTATATTATATAATTTTATTTCTGTAAGTAGTCCTTTTTTTGAAAATAAAATACATCATTTCTGCATTTTTGTTCAAATCCTGCGTTAAAATATACATTATGCGCTCCGGCTGTTTCAGAAACCCCCAAAAGAAGAATCCCGCCTTCCCTCAGAACCTTTGAGAGGTTCAGAAATATCCGCTCCCTGTTTCCGGGTGAAAAATAAATAAAAGCGTTTCGGAAAAAAATAAAATCGTATTCTTTGGGGGGTAGTTCGTCCATAAGGTTATGAACAAAAAAGCTGATGTTTTTTTTCAATACCGGCTCTATTTGGTATCCGTTTTCGGTTTTATTCAGATAAGGATCCGCCATGTACCGGAAGGCGCTTCCGTCCTCACGCAGGGCACGGCTTCCGTAAACGCCCCGGCAGGCTGTTTCGATTACCCTGGGGTTAATGTCAAAAGCGTCAATATTGTAAGAAACATGCCCCTCGGCGCATTTGTTATAAGTTTCAATCAGCATAGCGATACTGTAGGCTTCACAGCCGGCAGCAACCGCGGCACAGCAAATTTGTATCCCGGTCTTTTCAAAAGAAGGCAAAATATCCAAAAGGAACAAAAAATGGGCGGGTTCCCTGAAAAAATAAGTTTCGTTTACCGTAAGAAAACCGGCTGCTTCACCTGATGAGAAAACCTTATCAAGAATTTTCTGATCCTCACCGCCGTAAGTGTCCCGAAGATAAGCACGCAATTTTTCAATGTCATCAGGATCGGCTTTTATCCCGAATCTTTTTTCTGTTTCCCGGGTGAGAATGTCTGTCATTCCGTCAACCTGACCAGCTCTGAAGGTATCTGGTCAAGGGGCAGCACTATGTCTACACATCCGGTCACCGCCGCTGCTTTTGGCATACCGTAGATAAGGGAGGATTTTTCATCCTGAGCCAGAGTAATACCCCCCATTTCGTGAATCTTCCGCGTACCCGAAGCGCCGTCGCTGCCCATCCCGGTAAGCACAACAGAAATTACCGACTGCTTAAGGCTTTCCGCCGCTGTTCTGAAAAGAACGTCCGCGGCGGGTTTTTGATTGTTTTCCGGTTCATCATCGTTATAACGCAAACTCATCTCCTGCCCTGCCAGGCGGAGCTCAAGATGTTTATCGGTTTGAGCAATATACACCGTACCGGGTTTCGGAACTTCTCCCTCATCTGCAAGCTTCACATTCAAAGAGGTGTAAGTGCCAAGCCATTGGGCAAAACTTTTGTCAAAGCCGGTTGAATTATGTTGAACTATCACTATAGGTACAGGAAAATTGCCCGGAAGAAGAGGAAAGAAAATCGACAAGGCTTTGGGACCGCCTGTGGAGGAAGCTAAAACCACCGCGTCTATCTTTCGCTTTTCCGGTGATTTAACCGCCCGTAAGAAGTCAGACGATGCGGAGATTTCCGGAGAAGGAACGCTCTTCTCTGAAATGGCGTTTAACGATGCCGCATTGTTAAAAGGAGAAACACCTTCTTCGCTTTTCTTCCATGACGCTTTAACACCGCTTATCCGTTTCAGGGTTTCATAAATTTCCTGCCGCTTTCCGGGATTTAAGGACGCGGTGAATGTATCCTTGGGATAAAATTCCAATGCCCCCTTTATTGTCGCTTCATACGCGGTTTTTGCCGTGTCATGGCTGGTAATCACAACTATCGGAACAGAGGTTTTCGCCATTACAGTTTCAATCACCTGAAGCCCGTTCATTTTTGGCATTTCTATGTCAAGGGTTACAAGGTCTGGGTTCAGGGATAGTATTTTTTGAACGCCGTCTTCACCATCAACGGCTTCCCCGATTATTTTGAAATTTTCATCACCCTCAAGAAAATCACGGATAATGTTACGCGCCAGAGGGCTGTCGTCAACGATGAGGGTGTTAATCATAACAGTCATCCTTAAGTTTTTCAGGATCAAGAATAAGAATCATATTTTTATCGGTACAATATGCGCCTCTAAAAAACTTAAATACTCCGGACAGGGCTTTCGGCAAGTTATAAATTTCTTCTTCATGTATCTCCTGTTCCAAATCAACCGGGGTTGTCAGCAGCACTGTTGTAAAAGCGGAAGGTTCCCCGGCTTTTGATTTCAGGACAATACCATGAGGAGCGGAGATGTCTTTTTGTTGAAACAGCGCAGGCAGGGAAATAAAAACTTCCTGATTTTCGGTTTCACGAATAGCGTTCTGCGCCCGTGTAACCTTAATGATCCGTTCAGTCTGTTCTGCGGGAATAGCTAAATTGATCTTGTCCATAGCGCAAATAAAATACTTCAATCAGAGATTCCTTTTTAGGGTTTCTATTGCCCAAAGTCTTGTTTTATCTGGTTGATAAGCTCGACAGTATCAAGACACAGGACATTATTGCCTTTCCATTCAAAAAACGCGGTTATCGACGCTGTCTCTTCCTGATCAATTTCCATTAATTGATCTGAGGGAATATCCGCAATATCAGTCACATCATCAATCAGGAAAGCAAGCTTGTCCACTTCTTCTTTAAGAACAATCACTTTATGCGCATCCGAAGCGTCATGAAGAAGCAGAAATTTTATATCAATAAGCGCGTAAGGTACGGAGTACCGGTTGATCATTCCCAGCACATAATCAGGAACCAGCGGCAGGGGAAAAACTTTTTCCAGCACCGTAACTTCGCTGATGCTCTTTGCTGACAGGGCGTATTGTTTTTCCTGAACCGTAAAAATCAGATATTTTTCGACTACAGTATTTTCAGCCATAAGAAAAATATACCACAGATCGTTTGAAAATACAACAACAAATTTTGATATACGGCTTGTAAAAAATTTTCACTTACCTCTCAAACAGCGCTTTCAACTCATCGTGTGTCATGCGGGCAAGCCAGGATTCGCCCGAGCCGACGGTCATGTCGACTAACTCCTGTTTGCTTGAAATCATAGCGTCGATTTTTTCCTCGAAGCTGTTTTTGGTTATAAAACGGTGAACAAAGACATTGCGTTTTTGGCCGATGCGGAAGGCGCGGTCTGTGGCTTGGTTCTCGACTGCGGGGTTGTACCACAAGTCGTAGTGGATGACGCGGCTTGCGGCGGTCAGGTTAAGGCCAAGTCCGCCCGCTCTAAGGCTTACCAGCATTATTCGCGCCGCCGCGTCGTTCTGAAACTGTTCGACAAGGCTTGAACGGATATTTTGTCCCAGTCCGCCGTGGTATACAAGTGCGGCCTCGCCCAGTTCTTTTTTGATAATCAGCCGCAGGCATTCAAGGGTTTCCACGTACTGGCTGAACACTAAAACTTTTTCGCGGTTTGCGAGAATTTCTTCAAGTAGGGTAACAAGAAGCTGGGCTTTGCCGGAAAGTTCCGGGACCGCGGGGCTTTCCTTGTCGAACACGCGAGGGTGATCGCATATCTGCTTCAGGGAAGTGAGCATCGAAAGAATCAGCGTTGAGCGTTCTTTGGGTTCAACGCTTTCCGATTTTTTGATTGATTCGGAGACAACGCTTTCGTAAAGGGCGGCTTGTTCTTTTTCCAAGACGGCGTATTCATTTACAACAATTTTTTCCGGCAAATCCTTGATGATTTTTTTGTCTGTTTTTATCCGCCTGAGCAGAAAGGGTGAGGTGATCTTTTTTAAGTTTTCCGCCTGTTCGTGATTTCGCTTAACTTCGATTGGTATTCGGTACTGTTCCCTGAATTGCCCCGCGTCTCCCAAGTAACCGGGCAGGATGAAGTCAAAAAGGGAGCGCAGGTCTTCAAGGCGGTTTTCCACCGGGGTGCCGGAAAGCGCAAGGCGGTATTGGGAGCGAAGCTGTTTCACCGTGCGCGAAATGCGGGTTTCGGCGTTTTTCATAAGGTGGGCTTCGTCTATCACAAGCAGGGAAAATGGCTCCTTCTTCAGTTTTTCCGCGTCGCGCACCGCGGTTTGGTAGGTGGTGAGAAACACGTCCCGCTTCCTGTCAAGATTGCGGCGGCTTCCATGATAGCGTGACACGCTCAGCGAAGGGGCGAAACGCGCAAGTTCTTTTTCCCAGTTGGCAAGGAGCGCGGCGGGGGCTACAACAAGGCAGTTGTTTCTCAAAAGCCCTTCTTCTTTCAAACGCAGAAGCGCAGAAATAGACTGAACGGTTTTTCCAAGACCCATGTCATCCGCAAGTATGCAGCCGAAGCCGGAAAACAGGAGCGAGCATATCCAGTTATAGCCGCGCTTCTGGTACGGCCGAAGCTGAGCGTTAAGCGCAGCCGGAATGGAAAAATCCTGCTCGCGGAAAATATTGTTGATGGTTTCGCGCGCGTCAAAAGCAAGAACAGAGTCGCCGGAAAAGTGCGCTTTTAAAAAATCGTTGAAGCCGGGAACCGCATCTTTTGTTTTTTTGAGCAGGCGCGAAAACTCTTCCGGGTTCATTCTGATAAAGCCGTCTTTAAAGCGGACAAGCGCGCGTTTTTGTTTAACAAGATTTTTAAATTCTTCCAAAGTCAGGGCTTCGTCGCCGACGGCGATCTGCCACTCAAATTCCTGCAAAGTGTTCAAGTCAAGATAGGTTTTCAGCGATTTCCCGGCGGAATTCGCTTTGATTACCAAACGTGGTTTCAACTCTCTGGCGAGGGCTTTGGGAAGGTTGACCTTTATTCCCAAACGCGCAAGAAGACCTGCGGCGGAATCCAAAAACGAAACAAGGCGCTCTTCGGAAAGGCGCACCTGCGAACCGCCGGTCTTTTTTGCCGATGTTAAATCTTTTATTTCCGGCAGATAATTTGACAGGGCGACAGGCGCGCGGAGAGCGTCCAAATCTTTGCACTGCCCGATAGGAATTTTTTTTGTACCGTCTTCCTGCTCTGCAATTACATCCATGGAAAGGGAAAATTGCAGAGTGTCGTTACGCGCATCATCTTCGGCCGTTTTTTTCGTGCCGGTTTCTTTAATTGTAAGAGCGTATTGATAAGCGGAAAAATCAATGTGAAGAACCGACAGCCAGCGGTCAATGGCGGCGGGCAAAGACCTGCGCGCGGGAGCGGAAACATCAATAGAAAAACCCTGAAAAAACAAATTCAGCAGTTCCTGATATTCTTCGTCAAATCCGCGTTTGTTGAATTCCCTGCGGACAAGCAGAAATTTCCGTCTGATCCATTCGTTTAAAAACGCCGAGGCAAGAAGATCAACCGCGCTTTGTCCGCTTACAGTCTGCGCTTTTCCTCTGCCGGTTTTTGCGGCGATCATCCCGCACTCACGGGAAGCGATTTCTTTTAACAGAGCGGACACAGGCGGGATTGTTTCAAAAGGCCGCCAGATGATTTTTAGCGTTTCATCTTCGGCTGACACAAACGGAATAAAAGCGCCGGCGGAACATACCAGATTGAGAAACTTGAAAAGATAGAAAAGGAAGCTGTAAGACGCTGTCCCATCCTCGCTGGAAAATTGCACAAAAAGATCAAACGCCTCGTGCAATTTCCACCAGTTTTTTCTGCCGTCAATATCCCGCGCCTGTAAAGTTATTTCCGCGCCCGGTCCGGGCTTGGAACATACCACCGTCCAGTGCGAGCGTGAAAAATCGTGTTCAGCTAACACCAGCGTTTCTTCGGTTCGCTCCGCGTCTTCCCATCCGTGTTCTCTTGCGCTGTAGTGATAAAATTCAGCTAACACCAGCGCAAAATCCCTGTCGCAAAACGGCGGAGCGGAAGGAAGCAGTGAGCTGATAAGCTGTGCGCAGTTGGGGATTTCCTCAAAATCAAGAGGCGCAGCTTCGGCTTGTACGGCGCTTTTCTTTTCGGCGAATGTTACCGCAAACGGCGGCTCAATTTTGTGAACAGCCGCGTTCCCGAAACGCCCCGCCAAATCCATGCCACGTAGGCGGAACAGTATATGTGGGTCTGCGTCAATCTCCCTTGCGATGATGTAATACAAAGCCGCCATGTGCTTGCAGGGGTCTCCGTAATCGGGGCAGGTGCAGGAACGTTTCATTTCACGCCAGCGCCGGGGGATAAGGTTAATGCCTTTCTTTTTAAGTTTATCCAAAAAGGCTTCCGGCAGTTCACCTGCGGCAATGCGGGCGAGCAGAGGAGGGTCGTCTTCAATTAATTTGTAAACCTGTTCCGCTTCCGCCAGCGGGGAAAAGCCTATTTCAACTTTGTAAAAAGGCTCGTAATTGCCCTCGACTTTTGCGATCGCCCTGCCCGCGCTCAAATCCAGCGAAAGCACTCTGCCGGCATTGGCGTACCTTCTGCCGCGCTCAAGCCGTTCCCCCATTTTGTAACTGTCGAGAACATCAATAAACCACGAACCCCAAGGTGTAACGCCGTAGCGGCTTTTCATGGGGAAAGTATAACAAAGTTTTTAGGAAACATCAGGTTAAAAATAATTGACAAAAATCCAAAAAACGCCTACACTATTTTAAGGTGTTCAATAAATCCATTTTTATCGAAAACCTACAATAAAATAACCCTATAGGGAGGCCAGCGTATGGCAAAAGTTGAGTTGAAAAGTATTACAAAGGTGTATGATGGCGGTGTCCGCGCGGTAGACAATGCCAACATCGTAGTCGAAGACAAGGAATTTGTCGTTCTTGTAGGACCTTCGGGCTGTGGTAAATCCACCACCCTCCGTATGGTCGCCGGTCTTGAGGACATTACCGAAGGTGAACTCCTCATTGACGGTGAACAAATGAACGATGTTCCGCCCAAGGACAGGAATATCGCGATGGTATTCCAGAATTACGCCCTTTATCCTCATATGTCAGTTTATGAAAATATGGCATTCGGTCTTAGGATCAAAAAAGTCCCCAAAGCCGAAATTGACAAGCGCGTAAACGAAGCGGCGCGTATTTTGGACATTGAAAAATTCCTTGACCGCAAGCCCAAGGCTCTCTCCGGCGGTCAGAGGCAGCGTGTTGCGGTAGGACGCGCTATTGTCCGTAACCCCAAGGTCTTCCTTTTTGACGAGCCCCTTTCAAACCTGGACGCAAAATTGCGCGTACAGATGAGGGCGGAACTTTCCGACCTGCACTTGCGCCTTAACGCGACCATGATCTATGTTACCCACGACCAGGTAGAAGCTATGACAATGGCGAATAAAATCGTTGTTATGAAGGACGGAAAAGTCCAGCAGATTGGTTCTCCTCTGTTCCTTTATAACTACCCGATCAACAAGTTCGTAGCCGGATTTATCGGGTCACCGCCGATGAACTTCCTTACTGTAAAAGTACAGGAAGACGCCAACTCCATTATGTTGAGCGAAGGCTCCTTCAAAATTAAAGCGGATAATTCTCATGTTGAATTCTTAAGGAAATATGTGGGTAAAGAGGTTTTCTTCGGTATCCGCCCGGAAGATTTGACCTATTCCGAATCCTCCGTGAATAACAGCATAACCGTGAAGGTAACCGTTGTTGAGCCGTTGGGCGCTGACATTCACCTGTGGCTGACGACCGAAACTCAGCCATTGGTAGCCCGTACCGAGCCTCACCACATCTTCAAAGTCGGCGACACCGCTTATTTTATTCCCAGAATGGAAAAAGCGCGTTTCTTCGACAAGGAAACAGAGCTGGCGATTATTCCCTCTCCGGAGTGAAAAATAGCCTTCGGGTATAGTAACGTTTAAAAAATTGGGCTGTCTTTTAAAGGCAGCCCGTTTTTTTTTGCTATAACTTTACTTGACAATTCCACTTTGAGATGGTATTATACTCACAATGACAGTAGTTCCCGTCAATATGTCAAATTCTGCTTTTTCGTTTGTCAAAAAACAAGGGCTATTTGCTTTTAATAGTTTTAGCGAAAAGGGCAGCGTACCTTCGTCTGGCCGCAGCGCTAACAACGGGATAAAACCCGCCTCATATTGTTCATCGTGGGAAATTTGTCCGGCGCTGGGGTCTGTAGCATTAAGTTCAGCTACACCCCTTGACGGGTTATATTGTCGACCCCCCCCCCCCCCCCCGGTTCACTTTAAGTTCAAACAAGAAAATCAGCTTTATTTCCTATTTTTCCTCACTATTTGCCCAGGCGGGCAAGGTATATCCTCAGCAATTTACGGGTCTTGCCTGTAAAAATATTTATTCAAGGAGTGTTTTATGAGAAAAACGCTAAAGAAGGGTGCTTTTTTATCATTGGCTCTCGTATTGATCTGCATGGCATTGCCGGCAGGTCTGACGAGTTGTTCCGATGAGCCGGAAAGCAGAGAAAACGACATTACCAGCTTTAAAATTGGTAATGTGGTGGGCGCTATACGGCAGGAAGCCCAAGAGATTTCAATAGTCGTACCAGTGGGAACAAACCTAAGCAGTCTGTCACCGGTAATTACGGTTTCCAGCAAGGCGAAGGTTACCCCCGCTTCCGGTACGGCAAATGATTTTACCAACCCGACCACTTACACGGTGAAGGCGGAAAACGGTTCTTGCAAGTTTTATGTGGTAACAGTAACAAATTCTGTGGCGATCGATGGGTTACAGATTACTTCTTACCCCAACAAAATTGTTTACGGAAAGGATGAACCGTTTAATCCCAGCGGATTGGTGGTTATGATGGTTTATTCCGATGGCAGCGCAAAGCAGGTGTTCGATTATGAACTGAGCGGCTTTAGTTCGGCCACCGAAGGTGAAAAAGAAATAACCGTAACATCTGGCGAACAAGAGGCAACATTTAAGGTGTTGGTAGAGATTGAACCGACGGAAGGCAGTCTTAATCTGAGCATAAATTTGCAGGGCGACGGAAATGAGGTTGTATTCTTTGGGATTCCTGAAGGGCAGGAAGAAATGATTGAGCTTTCATGGTCGGGACAGACTCAGGACATCCATTGGTGGCCAATTAATCCCACTTTGCCAAAGGAAATTGTCATCAGCGCCAATGGTTATTATAGTATTCAGTGGTATATAGACAATACCTACATCAACAATAATAACATTATCACCATAAAAGCCGAGAACTATGTCTTGAAAATACCCCATACTGTAACTTTTACCGGATACAGAGACGGGGCGCCGTATTCCAAGACTATACAGTTCATAGTCGGATTATAAGAGAGGAGAAAAACAATGAAACAAACAATACGAATTATAGGCGCAAGCGCGCTTGTGGCGTTGCTGTTCCTTGCCGGCTGTTCGGAGCCTATCGATCTGATAAAACCGGTAAAAAACGGGGCGAACGGAAGTGTACAAGTCCAGATCGGCCCCGAAGTGGGTGCCAGAACTTTGGTACCCAGTACTGATCAATTTGACGGCTATAGGCTGGACTTTACCAAAAACGACAGCACAACCACAAAAATTACCGTTGATCTTACCGGCGAGGAAACCACCAAAGATGTTGAGCTTGAATCCGGTTATTGGCAGGTTAAAGCGACCGGCTTGGTTGATGGCAAGGATTCCGTTTATGGGACAGATACTGTATTCATAACAGCGGGAAAAAACCACAAGGTGAATATCATCCTTACCGACAGCGTACTTGATGTTCCCGGTGTATTTAGCTATTCCATTGAATTTCCCGCACTGGATGGTAACTATTTCGTGTATGACAGCTATACCTCGGCCACGCTTGTCATTAGTCCGATCAATGGAACTAATAGCGGAACTGTTACGATTGACATGAAAGAAAAGAATTATTCGGATCGAATTCAGACCGTGGAAGTCGACGGGTATGCATCTTACTACTTTTTGAAAGAAGACCTTGAACTTCCTCCGGGACAGTACGAAATGACTCTTAGCCTTGTGAGCAACAGAGCTATTAACACAGGTGGTGACCTCAGACGTTTGGGAGCCTACCGGAAAGAAGTTGTGTATATCTATTCCAACATGGTAACCAGCACACCGGAATACAAGTTTAAGGAAAACGATTTCACTGCAGAACTGTATATTTGGGGACAAGCCAGAATCAATTCCCAGCCTGCCAGCAGAAACTACAAGCCTGTTGAAGTACAAGTATCATGGAGTAATGGTACGGGTGGTAGTTATCCCGAAGATTCCCTGATTGACATTATTGATGGTATTTGCGAAGTGGACAGTGTCGACTCCAACATATACAACTGGGAGATGTTTATTGATACTAACGCTATTAGTTATTACACGGTAAACACCAATAATACCTTGTATTACAGGTTTAAGGCTGTGGACGGCGACAGAGTGGTTTACAGTGCCTGGCAAGGTTATAACTTCGGCACTGACATCCACGGCAGACCGTACTTTAACGCTGTTTGGCTTTCAGCTGACATCTACAGCGTTGATATGTCGACAGCATCTTATCCTGCAGAAACCACGATCGAAACCGGTATTTATACCAGTATTTACGGCGTCAATCCCCCGGCAACTACTGATTTTGCCGCCGGATCAAGGGTACTGCTTACGATAACGCCCCCGGCCGGTTACGGAGTAATAAGAGATACATTCTCTGCTGGGAGTTACTATGAAGAAGCTAGTACTACCAACTTCCTTTCTACAACTTTCCGAAGCCTCGACTTGAATATTCAAGACAGCGCTGTGTACGATTTCACCATGCCGTCGAGTCAGTGGTTTGGCACACCGTATTTTGAATCTTTTGCCCCAAGCGCAATCATACAGAATTTGGATTTCTACACGCTGAGTGGAACGTTTGTGGTAGGCGGCGTTAATGAAAAAGCTTTTAAACCAACGTCTATAACAGTGTATGATATTCCTTCTGATACTGAAATCGGAACCTCTGCGCTGACGCTTAACACCACGTCGTCTCTTTACGAATGGAATATTTCCACGCTTCCGGAATGGTTTAAGCTTACCACCAGTGGGAAGAACGTAAGAGTTAATGTTACCCTGACTACTACAGAGAGTGTCCCGCTTGGGCTGGAAACCTTGTCCTACGATTATTACTATACTATTTGGGATTTCACCGGAACAGGTCCCGATGAGGTTATAGCTGACCCTGCCGCCGCATTGCCGGCGCCTTCGACACTAAGCCTTCAGGGATTAGGCACCTCAATTAGAGTTATCTGGGATTCCGTTCCGAATGCACAGGGATACAACATTTACCGCGATGGTAGTATAACCCCGCTCAACGGTTCACTGATTACCGGTACCAGTTACACGGATAGTACAGTAACAGCGGTGAGTCCATCGTATACTTACACGGTAGCGACTGTTAATGACTTTGACGTTGTAGGATCGGTATCAGGAGGTGTAGCCGGTACTAGCGTTGATAATAATCCATCCTATGATCTACGATATGGTCCCGGCATTGCTGTTCAAACACCTACAGAGATAAATATTGCATGGAATGGTTATCCCATAATAAGTACCATAAGGGATGCCAGTGACGACAGCTTCATTGTGGTTGAATTTGATGGTGCAACCAGTACCAGTACTCAATTTGCTGAATTCGCAACATACTTCTATAATCCCATAACCACCAACTACGAACCGGCAAAATACGAAATTGCACTTGCTGATGTTGTCAACAATAGAGTTGTTGTTACCTTGGGAGCTATTAAAGCGGGAATGGCAGCATATGCCGCAGAAAACTATCCTACGGTTGTTTACCCCGGTCTTGCTAATGGTGGTTTCCAGCTACAAATGGTAACTGCTGACACAACTAACGAATTAGACTCTGTCATGTTGTATGAGAAGCCTATAGAACTCTCATCCTATACTTGGACGAATGGGAACATTAGTGGTGCTGGAGAATATCGGTATTATACTTTCTATGCTAATGCATACACAACATATTATGTTCAGTGGGATGATTCTTATCAAGGCAGCGGTATGACTACCCTTGACATTGATGTTTCTGCAACATGGGCTGCTTCCGGGGTTTCTATTTTTTCCAGCATTGATAGTGCATATTTTACGCCTCAAAATTTCACACCTACCAACAGCGGCTATGTACTTTTAAGAGTACGGGCGTATGGTGGAGGAAATAATATCGGCACATTTAGAATAATGTACCAAAACTAAGCGGTATTTTCTCTAAAAACTCGCTCCCATAACCTAAAAGTTGTGGGAGTTATTTAAAAAGTAACAGACAATTTAAATTGCAGGGTCTTGCTAATCGGCAAGACCCTGTTTTTTTCGCCTGCGGAAAGTGAATAAAAAAACAAATAAACGCTTGACAATTAGAAATACATGTATTACAGTGTGTAATAAGGAGGCATTCATGAATGCTCAAATAACAACGGCAAGGCTTCCGCAGAATACGCGGAACAAACTTATAATGCTTTCAAGACTCAAGAACAAGACAAAGTCTGATATAATAAAAGAGTCTCTGGATATGTACTATGAGTGCGAGGAAAAAGAGATAGATTCCTTTACCCTGGGGGAGAACTTTTTCGGGAATTACGGGTCAGGAGACGGCGATCGTTCAGTTACATATAAACATCGAATAAAAGAGAAGCTCCATGGTAGAATCCATTCTTATTGACGCGGGTCCGCTTATCGCCCTTGTTGATTCAAGCGATAATTTTCACGGCAAGGTATCGGACTTTTTGTCAAAGAATAAATTTCGTTTTATAAGCACACTGGCGGTTTTTACCGAAGTGTCCCATATGCTGGATTTTAATGTCCACGCACAGCTTAATTTTTACGAATGGGTCATGTTTAAGGGAGTAATCATAAGCGATATTAACCAAAATGATATGCCGCGTATTCTTGACCTGACAAAAAAATATTCAGATCTTCCCATGGACTTTGCCGATGCTACTCTTGTTGTTACTTCGGAAAAAACACGAATACGCAAAATCATCAGCCTGGACAAAGATTTTAACGTGTACCGCCTTCCCGGAAAAGAAAAAATACAAAATGTTTTTTATCCTAACGTTCAAAGACGGCACAAGTGAAATGAGGTACAGCCCCGGTTTCAGTCCATTATTTCTTCAATGTTTTGCGGAATGCCTGTGAAAGATTGTTTTCGGTGATATTCCTGATTATACCGCCGCCCTGGTTTCGATATTTTCCGGGGCTGATGCCTGTAAATGCCTTGAATATTTTGGAGAACCAGCTTTGGTCTTCAAAGCAGCAGCAGGCGGCTATTTCGCTTAAAGACATATCTGTTTCCAGTAACATACGGCTGGCCTTTTCTACTCTTAACCTGTTAAGGTATTTTGAAAGGTTTTCTCCCATTTCTTCTTTAAAGATTGTGCTGAAATAAGGCGGTGAAAGCCCTGCCGTATCCGCAATTTCCTTTAAGCTGATTTTTCTGGTGTAATTTTCTATGATAAAATTTTCAGCCTTTCGTAAAGCGGCGGCATGGGGAATACCACGGAAAGAAGCGATATTGTTTAGTATGCGATCTATGACCGTGTGTAAAATATCGGTCAGTTCTTCCGTGTTTTTCGCCTCTTGGATTAGCTTCAGGCATTGGTTGTTGATTTCCAATGACAGACTGCCGTTTTTTACCGGAACAACCTCCACTCTGGAAAAAAGAACAACAAGTTCTGTTGTGCGTAATTGCATATACTTGAATTGATCCCGATATGAAAAAATCATTGCCGCTATCAGTTCATTCAACAAGGTTCTGGTTTCGATAGGATCGCCTTTACGCAAGGCGTTTAAAAGTATTTTCTCTTTCTCAAGAGAATATCCCGGTTTTTCTGTGTTTTCGGGATAGGCTTTTTCCAGCTCTTCAATAATTTTTTTTATTGCTTCCTGCTGCTCCGCTCTTCGCCTGAGTATCTCGTGATAATCTTCACTTCCCGAACTAAGGGACTCCGCACAAATTTGCATCATTTCCGCCAGCGACTGGACTTTTTCATCGTCTGCCTTGGGAAACGAATTTATGCGTTCCTTGGCTTCTTCCAAACTTTTTTCATTGCACATAACATGAGTATCATTTGCATTTAAGAAAAAGTCAACCGTTTTTTTGATTTCTGGTAAAAATCCTGAACCTCTTATCGCCCCGGAAAAAGCCCCGTCGGTATAGATAGGGCTGGTCCAGAAAACAAGCCCCAAACTGCATTGATAAATATGCGATCCGCCCTTACTTATTGCCTCTTTTATCGAGTTTTTGTGTAAATTCTGACAATCCGTATGTGTACAATGGGGGCAAATCGCTATTTCGGGGGTATTATTCCCATTATTGGCAGGAAATAACGGTTTATAGCTGCTGTCATAGATGCATATACTGCTGCCGGTCGCCTGATTATAATCCGACATCATTTTTTGAGCTTTTTCCATCAAATCCATGTCTGATTTTCCGTTATTTTCCTTCATATTGGTCCCCCTATCCTAAAATGTTTCCGTGTTCCCGGTATTTGCCGGGAGTAAAACCGGTATTGTTTTTGAATATCTTTGAAAACCAGCTTTGGTCCTCAAAGCCGCAGATCGCCGCAATCTCGCTTATGGACATATTTGTTGAGACCAGCATACCGGCCGCCTTTTCAACCCGTAAGCGGTTAAGATAATTGGAAAGATTTTCACCCATTTCTTCTTTAAAAATTGTGCTGAAATATGACGCGGAAAGACCGGCGGCATCGGCTATTTCCTGAAGCCCGATTTTTTTTGTGTAATTTTCCCAGATATAGCGTTCGGCTTTTCTGATAGCCGAAAAGTGACGCACCCCATGGAAAGAGAAAATTTTTTCCGCCATCTTTTCCGTAAAACCTAAAAGGATTTCCTTGATTTCCTGAAAGCTTGCGCCTTCCTCTATCCTTTTCAAATAATAATTATTTGTGTCCAGTAACGTATCGTCTTTTATATTTTTTGAGTTTATCGTAGCTCTCGATAATAGCACTGCCCATTCCAGCGCTTTCAGACGGAAAATTTTAACATCCCCGTTTAACTCCTTGTATTGTATATCTATTAAATTACAGAGAATTTGAATTGCGTGGACATTGTCTCCCCTGCGCAGACTTGCCAGCAGCATACGTTCCATGTCCAGCAGCATAGGATTGATTTTGCTTTCTTCCGAAGGCGATGTAGTTTTGGATTTTGGCCATGCTGCCAACGCGGGAAGATTTTTTTGATTAAAACTTAATCCGGAAATTTGATCTGCGCAGATCAGCATCATTTGCGCAAGAGCTTTTACCTTGTCGCTGTTTTTTTGTAACCCTTGTATCCCGCCGGAGAAGAGCGCGCCGGCAAAACGTTCACCGGAGTAAAACGGACTTGTCCAGAAAACATAGCCTTCCGGACACATGTAAACATAAGAGCCTCCAAGCAGCCTTGCTTCATTTACAGCTTCTTTGTGTATGCTGTTACATATTTTTTCTCCGGTTGCTTCGCTGGTTTTTACATTACATTCTTGACAGAATGAACACAGTTGAAATATTTCTGTATCACCATCCGGTTCCATTACGGAAGCGGCGCAATTTGCCGCCTTTTCGTAATGCTTTACAACTTTGAACGCTTTGTTTAGTAGTGGTTCCAGTTCGCGGCGTTGTATAATATTCGATAATTTTGCCATAATACGCTCCTTGTATAACTTAAAAAATATCAAAATAGAAAGAACAAAATACACCCTTTTTATAAAAAGGTTTAATTTGGTAGAATAAACTTATGACAAAAGATGAAGTGAATTGCGCTCTTGATAAGATGATCCTTTCTGCATCAGGCTGGCGCGGGGTTTTTGCGGCAAACTGTGATGAAGAAGGCACAACGAAAGAAATCCCACAGGCTCATAAAATTATTTGCGGTGCGGCGGCTTTTATTTTTGCGGAATACTTGCAAGAATCGCAAAATAATCCATTGGTTTTGATTGGGACTGATACCCGTCCTACCGGCAAGGCAATTACAGACACGATGATTCCGGTTTTGCTTGCCGCCGGCTGTAATGTGCGTTTTTCCGGTATCACCGCAGCGCCGGAAATTATGGCATGGGCGCGAAGTGCGGCAGGAGCTGCCGGATTTATTTATATCTCCGCCAGCCACAACCCGGTTGGTCATAATGGTATAAAGTTCGGTCTTACAGACGGCGGCGTATTGGCGGCAGGGGAGGCAAACAAACTTATCGCAAATTTCCGCTCTTTTTTTAAAAAAGACGACTGTATTCAAAAAATAGAAACCCTTATTTCCGCAGTCGATCCAGCGCGCCTTAAAAGCGTGTATGACAGCGAGGCTGCGGCAAAAGCCGAAGCATTCAAGGCGTACTATGACTTTTGCGGCGTTGTTGTGTGGGGCGGCGATACCGGCGGTAATACCGAAATTGCATCCGCGCTAAAAGCAGGACTTGCAAAGCGTCCGCTCGGCGTGGCTTGCGATTTTAACGGCTGTGCGCGGACAGTTTCTGTAGACAAGGATTTTTTCTGTGCGCTTGGATTAAAGTTTGATTGCATAAACGGCCGCCCGGGTGAAATTGCCCACCGTATAGTGCCGGAAGGCGAATCCCTTGAGCCTTGCAAAGCTCTGCTGGAAAAAGCCCATGCGCGTGACGCGTCATTTTTGCTGGGCTATGTGCCGGACTGCGACGGCGACAGGGGAAACCTCGTAATTTGGGATGACATTGCCGGAAAAGCGCGCGCGCTTGAAGCGCAGGAAGTTTTCGCCCTTGCCTGCACCGCGGAACTTGCCCATCTTGTCCGCACCGGGACAGATATTTCCAAAGCGGCGGTTGCGATTAATGATCCCACTTCAATGCGAGTAGACAGGATCGCCGAAGCCTTTGGCGTTTCGGTTTTCCGCGCCGAAGTTGGCGAGGCAAATGTTGTCGGTCTTGCCCGCAGACTGCGCGAACAGGGGTACATTGTGCGGATTTTGGGCGAAGGTTCGGCAGGCGGGAATATCACTCACCCGTCTGCGGTACGCGATCCGATTAACACGGTTCTTGCGATTGTCAAACTGCTTTCGGTTCGATCGGGTGCGGGCAAAGACGGACTTTTTGAAATCTGGTGCAAATGTTCCGGGCAGGCGGAAAAATACCGCGAAGATTTTACGCTTGCGGATATTATCGCCAGCCTTCCGCCGTTTGCCAGCACTCCCGCATATTCCGATTCTGCGGTATTGCGTATTAATTCAAAAGATCATACTCTCTTAAAGAATCGTTATCAAAAAGTTTTTTTGCGTGAGTGGGAAAACCGGAAAGACGAATTAAAATCACGTTATGGTTTTTGCGGCTGGGAGGCCAGAGCTTATAACGGATTGGAAGAAAAGCGCGGTATAAGCAAATTTGGAGAAGCGGGCAGGGGAGGGCTAAAAATCCTCTTTTTTGACGGCGAAAACAGGGAAGCCGCCTATATTTGGATGAGGGGTTCCGCCACAGAGCCGGTTTTCCGTATAATGGCGGATGTTTGTCAGAAAACTTTTCCGGGCAATCAGGGCGCGGAAATTGAGCGGTTTCTGCTGGACTGGCAGCGCGGTATGATACTAGAATCAGACAAGTAGCCTCTTCCGAAAACTGCGAACCTTCGGTACCGTACCGAAGGTACGACGGTTCGGGTTAGTTTTGGAAGAGGCTCTTGAAAAAACGGCTATAAAGCCGTTTTTTCACTTAAATCTAAGGAAGCTTTTCCAAAACTGAAGTTTTGTAAAAGCCTCGAGGAGTAAACAATGGGTGTACGCGGAGAAATTTTTTCGAGCCGGATAATATTGCCTAACAGGACATATTTTTTCAATGTAAAAGAGAATCGCATGGGCGATCTTTACCTTAATATTGTAGAAAGCAAAAACAAGGAAACAGGCGGTTTTGACCGCCAGTCCGTAATTCTTTTCGCCGATGATCTGCAGGAATTTTTAAAAGGTTTTGACGAATCTTTAAAAGTAATGGAAAAAGCAGTGCGGGAAAAACGCTATTCATCGCCCGGCCGCGATGAAAGACCTCGCAGGGAAAAACCCGATCACGAAAATAAAGACAGGGAAAACTTTTCCGAAGAGAAAAAAGTACGCAGGGACAGACCAAACTTCGGCGGGGACGCCCCCTCAAAAAGTTTCAGACCCGGCAGCGGCCGCGATCGCAGACCCGAAGGCGGCAGACGCGAGGGCGGAAAGTTTGAAGGTAACCATCGCGGAGGAAAGCCGGACGGCGGCAGACGCGATGGCGGCAAATTTGAGGGCAACAGGCGCGGCGGTGGAAAGTTCGAAGGCAGGGGTGAAGGCGTCAACCGCGGTGGCGGTAAGTTTGAAGGCAACAGGCGTGATGGAGGCAATCGCGGCGGCGGCAGAAGTGATGGCAACAAACGCGACAGCGGCAGACGGATTGTGGTTAAAAAACGCGGGCAATAGCGCTGTCAGGGTTGGATTAAGTCATCAATTACTTTTGTCATATTTTTCTTACCCATTAAATAGGACTTTGTAATAAACATTTCGACAACATTTTTTACTTCATCGCTATTTTTACCAAAAACCTTCCCTGACAAGATAATCAACTCTTCTACAACTTTAGTAGAGTCAATGTTTTCTTTTAATTTTTCCAAATTCATATTTCCGCCCTCCCTTAAGAAAAGTTTTTATTTAATGATATATTTTTCTACATATAATAGTGTCCGTCAAGCACATCCCCATTTTCTTCATCATTTTTTGGTGAAAAAGACCAATAAATATCAATAATAGCCTTTTTTAAGCTATTTATCACCAATCCCTCCAAATTTATTTTTTCATTTTTTTCAAAACAATACTTGACAGACGTAGTAATATGTGTTACATTGTATATTGAGAGTAGTACTAGTATGAACAACCTAAAAAGGTGCCTGACACCTTTTTAGAGGAGGTACAAATGGAGGAATTGTCATCGGCCATGATGTCGTCTGATCTGTTGCGGGGGCATACGGACACGATTGTTTTGCGTATCCTTTCCGGCGGTGACGCTTACGGCTTCGAGATTTACAATCGCATCCTTGAGCGGACGGGCGGACAGTACGAACCAAAGGAAACCACTCTGTACTCAAGCTATAAGCGGCTTGAGGCGGACGGCGGCATTGTTTCGTATTGGGGCGACGAGACGCAGGGGGCAAGGCGGAAATACTACCGGATTACCGATAAGGGGCGGGAAGTATTAATTCAGGGACTGCGTGACTGGAAGTTCACGCAGAAAATTATCAACGACTTATTGGAGGAATAATGAAAGCAAAAGAATTTGTGGATTCACTTTTTAAGGGTTATGAAGAAACGGCGGCGCTTGCGGATTTTAAGGAAGAACTGCTGGCAAACCTTAACGCAAAAACCGAAAGCCTTGTAAAAAAAGGCATGGAGCCGGAAACTGCTTTTACAAAAGCGGCTGCCCAGTTAGGTGATGTGTCCGCACTGGCGGACGAACTTTCGCTGAAAAAGCGAAAAGAAGTATTTGAGCAAGCTTATATGGATATCAGAAATTTTATGAACACAAAAAGAGTAGCGGGCTATGCGGCTTTTGTGGTACTGGTGCTTTTTGGAGTTATTGTAGGGCTTGTTGTTCTATTTGACAGTAAATCGCAGAACGCCCGGTTTGATCTTACCGCCGTTTTTGCATCAATGATGCCGTTCATTACCGCCGCCGCCGCGGGCTTTACATGGCTTGGAATGACACAGGAAACCGCTTCTTCGTTTCCCGTTAGCGGAAAACGCGCGGCATGGTACGCCGCCGGCGTTGGGCTTATCGTCTTTGGTTTTTTTATAATGCCGGTAGTATTGTTCGATGACGCCAGGCTCGGCTTGGACGGCGGACTGGATTGGCTTGCGGCAGTTGCCTCGTTAATTCCGTTCTTACTGCCCGGCATCGGCATTTTGGTTTTTCTTGGTCTTACGGAAAAAGACAGGCTTAAACCCTGGGCAAAAGATTTGCGCGACAACGCGGTAAAAAGCGAGATGGCAATGTGGACCGATCCTGTTGTCGCAACACGCTTTGGAATGTTCAGCGGCGCTATCTGGATTTTTGCGATAGGCTTGTTTATCCTGCTTGGTTTTTTAATCGGTTACAAATATTCATGGCTGGTCTTTATCTTTGCAACCGCGTTTCAATTACTTGTTCAGGGGATGATGAGTAAGAAGAGTGCGTAGGTGGTTTTAATGGAATGTATGCCTGAAATATTATTCTGTACAGGCGAATATTAGGCATACATTTTTAAAACTGCTTGAAAAAAATCACAAGGTGTCAGAGACACCGCGTTAGCAGAGGGAGATACGGAAGCACGTCCCTGCCATTAACCGTGTTTTTCTTCTATAAGACTATCAATATCACGGATAATATATTCAGGTCCGGTGGTATGCAGGGCGCCGTAACATTCCGCAATATAATCAAGAATTCCATATTGGGAAAATATTCTCATAACTTCCTTCCCCGATTTTTTATGTGCGGTCTTGTAAATTTCAACACAATATACAAGAAATTTTGTAACATTTTCCATGTCAAGCTTCCTCCGGATAGTTGATACTTCCTTTTTCCAGCTCTTCCTCCAGCAGTTCATAAAGTGTTAATGGACTTAAATGCCATAACTTGCTCTCTTCTTTCTCCATCATCGCATATAATGAAGATTCATAAAGCAGCCTTATCGCATCAATATTCGTAAGCTTTCTTTTTTCCATTATCATCTGAACAATAGCCGGATTCAAAATTGTAAGGAGTGCGGATAATTTTTCGGGAGTCATGACACGGCTTCCAAATCAAAATCATAGACGCTTACAGACGGATTATTGCCCCCTTTCCGATTCGCTACTTTTCGCGCAAAATCAACAGCCTGACCTTTATTCAAAGTAGTATAGAAACCGGGACCAAAATCAAGATTCTTCCGGGATAGAGAAAGATTAGGGGTCCCTACTGCTTCATTACTGCCATGATAAATAATCATATAAATAATGGTACGGTAAATTGGGGGAAAAAACAAT
>JAIRUC010000024.1 GCA_031254615.1 Treponema sp.
GGAAGAATCGGTATCATGCCCAGGTTCAAAACCCTTCCAAGCGAGTCAGCATAAATCTTGTCCACAGTGCCGGCGTGTCCCGTATCAACGCCGTTTTGAACGCCCAGCCCCCTTGCCCGCACAAAGTTGCCGATCAGCGCCTCGACCCTGCTGCCGCTGAGGAATGTCATGAATTTGCTTGCGACATTAAAGGCCGCCATTTCTACAAAGGGTATGGTCTGCTTTGTGGTTATGCGGACGGGGAAGTTATCAATAGAAATATAGTTTGAGTCGATATTGAACTGCTTTAAAACCGCGTCGATATTTTCTTTTGCTCCGGGAACGATAATTATTTTGAAGCCCGTTTTTGCCAGAAGCGCCAGGTCTTTTACGAGCCCCGGAAAGCCGGGGTCTTCGGTTACAGGATAATCAATTTTAAAAACCATAGTAGAGCCTTCAAAGCGGCTTTGATAATGGAAGACTTCGCGGATTAGCTCTACCTGCGAAAGATAATTATTGTCCATGTAATTATCTTAATATGAAAAGCCGTATCTTTCCATAGTTTAGTTGAATTATTTTCCTAAAGGCAGATTTTATTATTCCGATACTTTAAGTGAAAAGGGAAAACTCTATAGGACCTTGCTTCAAGGCTCTTATAGAGGGTTTTCCGACCGGTTTGAATTGTGAGTCCGTTGGACATACATGATTTATCCGGGTATCCTCACCCTTCCGGGAACGGTGGGTCGAGGGTTCTATGTATTTTCCGTTGGAAGATACTATGGCACATGGATATCTGCGTTATACGCAAATATCCGCAAACAGTTATCTTGAGTTTTTCCGTTGGAGAAACTCGAAAACAGAATACCGCAAAGCGGTTTTTTGTACGGCATGGAAGCCGCGGCGCAGAATCCGTCGTTGACGGTGGCGCCGAAAAAGCCAAAGGAGTGAGTATATGATAATCAATCACAACTTAAGTGCAATGTTTGCCGACAGGTCCCTCAAAGTTACCCAGGTGTTCCTGGATAAAAACATGGAGAAATTGTCGAGCGGACTGCGCATCAATCGCGCCGGTGATGATGCTTCTGGATTAGCAGTATCAGAAAAAATGCGCTCTCAGATTCGCGGTTTGAATCAGGCATCAGTCAATGCCCAGAATGGTATTTCATTCATTCAAACCACTGAAGGTTACCTTCAGGAATCCCAGGACATCGTCCAGCGTCTTCGTGAATTGGCAGTGCAGGCCTCGAACGGTATTTATACCGAGGAAGATCGTTTGTACATCCAGGTTGAAGTTTCTTCCTTGGTTGCAGAAGTCGACAGAATTGCATCACACGCCCAATTCAACGGAATGAACCTGTTGACAGGCCGTTTCGGCCGGCCAATCGGCGAAAATGTGGTTACAGCATCTATGTGGTTCCATATCGGAGCAAACATGGATCAGAGAACACAAGTTTATATCGGCACAATGACAGCGAAGGGTCTTGGTATCCGCAATGTCGGTGACGATACCTTTATTTCACTGTCCTCTCCGGACAGTGCCAACCGTGCCATTGGAACCCTTGATAAAGCGATTAAGATCATCAACAAGCAAAGAGCTGATCTTGGCGCCTACCAGAATCGTCTTGAGCACACTGTCCGTGGGCTGGATGTGGGTGCAGAAAACCTGCAAGCTTCAGAGTCCCGCATCCGCGACGCGAACATGGCAAATCAGACTGTAGAGTACACCAAAAACATGATCCTTACACAGTCCGGTACCGCTATGTTGGCACAGGCCAATCAAAGAGGTCAGTCAGTACTACAGCTTCTGCAATAGTTTATTGCAGGCCGCGGCGTTTTTCGCCGCGACGTCTCTCGGAAAGGCGCCTGACCACTGCCCGTAACGGGCTTAATGTGGTCAGGCTCTTTTTTTATTATGAGGTCAGTTTTTTTTAAAGAAGCCGAATATGTTAACGGTATTCAGTCAATCCACATTTAAGTGGTCAGGCTCTTTTTTTTTATTGTAATTATAACTATAATGATGTGTACAATGTCGTGTATAAATTTTTTCCGTAAAAATAAAAACAACGCAAACATATTTACCTATGATTTTGCCGGTAAAACAACCGCGCTTCCCGTTCCCACAGCGGAAAAATTGCCGTCGTCATGGAAAGGTTTTAATTTGCTCAATATGTTTTATTTCAAAGGACGCCAGTCGGATATTCCTTTTGATGAAAAAGATTTTAAAATGATGTCGGAGTGGGGATTCAACTTTGCAAGAATACCGGTTGATTACAGGATTTTGATAAAGTCAAACGACTGGAATAATATGAATGAAACTGCCATGCAGCGTTTAGACAAAGCTGTTGAATTCGGAATTAAGCACGATATACATATATGCCTTAACTTACACAGGGCTCCGGGCTTTACGGTTGCAACGCCAGCGGAAACCGCAAATCTTTGGACTCAGGCAGAACCTCAAGCGGCTTTTGCGCGCATGTGGGCGTTTTTTGCCGCGCGTTACAAAAATGTCCCGAATGAGTACCTAAGCTTTAATTTTGTGAACGAACCTACGGGTGTAGATGAAAAAACATACGCCGATGTGATTAAAATAGCAGCTAACGCAATACGCGCGCATGATCCTAACCGTATTTTAATAGCGGACGGACTGGATTACGGCACCATTCCGTGTTATATGATCAAGGATTTAGGAATAGCGCAGGCAACGAGGGGTTATGCGCCTCATCCCCTCACTCATTATAAAGCCGGCTGGGTAGAAGGAGCTGACAAATATCCTTTGCCCGCGTGGCCGAATGTCACGGAAAACGCGCCTGAACAAAACAGGGAATGGCTGAAAAATACCTTAAAACCGTGGAATGACTTGGCAAAAAGCGGCAGCGGCGTAGTGGTAGGCGAGTGGGGCTCTCATAACAAAACGCCGCACGATGTTGTTTTACGCTGGATGGAAGACAATCTGATAATTTTTAAGGAAGCAGGTCTGGGGTGGGCTCTGTGGAATTTAAGCGGCTCTTTCGGAGTTTTAAACAGCGGGCGGGATGATGTTCAATATGAAAATTACAACGGTTATAAGCTGGACAGAAAAATGCTTACTCTTCTGCAGAAGTATCTTGCGAGAAGTCAGGCAGGCTGCGCACCGTAAAAACTTTGGAGGAGGCCGTTCAACTAATGAATACCCTCCTGCTCAATTTTCTACACAGATGTATTACATTTCTCTACCTTCATAAGTTATTTCAAGTTTATACACCTGTCCGGAAAGCGTTAATGAAGTACCACCACCGCCACCGCTTGATGAACTGCCGGCCTTCAAATCCCAAAAAGAACTAGACAATATTTTGTATAATTAAGAGCCTGTCTTAAAAAGGACTTGTTGACAAACCCCATTTTCTGAATATTTAATATTTACGAAATGGTATTAACCATTTAAGTCCAACACCTACAATATTCCGGCTTCCTGAATAACTATAATTTTCGCCGTATAATCTATACTCAGTATTAGTGAGATCACGGTTAAATTGATAAGAAATGAAAAGAGATTGATATCTTCCGGTCCAGGCAACTTCACCACCTACAATAAAACTGAACAGAGAAGACGACAGTAATTCTATTTGATCAGTGAGAAATAGATTTATACCTATCCCGCCATGAATTGACGCATCTATGCCGGCTGTACCTTTAGTACCCTGCATATTAAATCCTGCTCTTCCTAAAACAGGAAACTGTATTACTGTTTTAGTTACTATTGGTTCAGAAAGAGGTTCGTCCTTATCTTGAAAAATTGTAACTCCGGTTTGCAGGCTGGAATATCCTAAAAATTGGAAAGCACCGGGATTAGGTCTGAGCCAGCATAATTCTATTGCGCCTCCGCCAGCATAACCAATATTCGAGTCTTGTCTTGGTTCTCCCCACCCGCCAAATCGTATACTGTGGTTTTCTAAAAATCTATCCCTTGATATTTCCCTTGTGTATCTTCTTTCCTCTTTTGCCTTTCTTTTCTCGTCCAGCGCTGCCCGGTTATGTTGTCCCTGCTCTATAGGTTTCCACCTCTGGTAATCCGTACCGTACTGAATCCCGCCTTGAGCGGCGGCTTTTTCTGCGTCCTGTCCATTTATTCTGACAATACGGATTTGCAAGGCTTCTGTAATATCATAAATATTTATACTTTTAAATAAAACGAATTGAGATGACAGCTTGTCCTCGTTTATGCTGAATGATAAACCTTTGGCGCTAAAACTTGTCGTCAGATTCCAGCCAAATGAAAAAGTCTGCTTGCCCAGGACTTTCCCTTTATCGTTCAGCAGTTCCACATCCGCCGTGACGCTTCCGCTCCTGTTTACAAAGGGCGCGGGATTTGTTACAGGGATCTGCGGCCAGTTTGCGATGTCCCATGCCTTCGCCCTGCCCGTGGCGAGTAGCTGTGAACGTAGGTTGTTTACATCGTTTTCTACCGCTCGGGCCCATCCCATTTCTACAGGTACCAGCGCCGCGTTGAATTTTACGGATATTGTTTCATTCTCAAAATCTTGGGTCTCCGGCATATCATCTATCTTATTTTCATACACCAGTTCAAACGGTATTAACGTGGTAAGATATTTTCTATAATATCCTTCGCTGTCAGCCAATGCTTTAACCCAGATTTCTTTGTTGTGCGCGTCTCTTGCTGCGTTTTCCGCGTCTACTGCCGCCTTTCGCCGTTCATTTTCCGCGTCTACCTCAGCCTTCCGCCGCGCGTTTTCCGCGTCTACCTCAGCCTTCCGCCGCGCATTTTCTGCTTCTACTGCCGCCTTCCGCCGCGCGTTTTCCTCTCTAATGCGTTCATTTTCCGCGTCTACCTCAGCCTTCCGCCGCGCATTTTCCCGCTCTATTTCGTAGGCTTGCTGCCGCGCTCTGGCATCATTACCGAGGTTACCGGTCGTTTTCGCGGGCGGAGGGATTTCTGTTTCCGGTATCGGCACGAAGTCTTGCAACTGGGGAGCTTGCAACTGGGGAGGCGGCAAAAGCGTGGGGGACAGTATTTTTTCTACCGAAAGCATAGCAAGCGGTTTGCCCATTTCCGAAAGCCGCCTTTCCGCCTCTTCCGCCAACTGCGCATCCAATTCTGCCGCCTGGTTTAAAAGAAATCTGGCTTCGGCATCATTGCCTGCCTTTTGCGCGGCAACAGCATCCAGCATAACGGTTTTTCCTTTAGCGCGGTTTGTGGCATCCGCGCCCGCAAGTTCAGTACGCGCCGCCTCAGTAAGTTTCACACCCATTTTCTCCAGCAAGTCTAAAGAAGCTCTGTTCACGATGGAGAGGCTGGAAAGGTCGGAATAAGTGCAATTTGCCTCATATGAAAACGCTACGCTTTTGTCGTTTGCGGCGGTTTTGACGACTTGCAGATAAAAACGGTAGCTTGTCGGCGATTGGCTGATACTGCCTGTCATCAAATATTCGGTCATACGTAAATGCCCAAGATCACTCCCCGCCTCGTCATCGTCATCGTAATAGCCCGAAAGAACCTCTCTATATAAACTAGGGTCAATGTCGAAATCCGGCCTAATGGTTATACCAGAATATCTTAGAAAATTATCGAGCAATCTTCTGTATGAATCTATGTGAGTATTTGCCAAGATGGGGGGAAGTCTTTCCGGCACAGGGGCTTTTATGGTAATGCTTATATTTGCCCCACCGTCCCCGGTATAAGGGCTTATTGAAGTCTGGGAGTGTTCCCGGTTACCTTTAGCATATAAGGACAAAATAAGCATAAAAAATAAAAAAAGCAGAAGCCCAAACCTTTTCATAGTCTACCCGCCTGTCTTATGGCCTCGTCCAGCGAAACAATCATGGTTGATTGCCCGTAGAGAGAAAATGCAGCACAAAAAACTATTGTCACAAACAGGTTTTTTTTCACTTCATATCCTTGACCTGAGATAGCGAATTAAAATTCCCGTATAGCGCGGACTTTGTATGAAACAAGCCCTCTGCCAAGGCGGTCAGCACCTAACACAAGACCATTTCCAAAATTATGATACAGCGTAAGAAAAAATATATTATGTTCCTCTGTTGAAGACCAGTATGTATCATTGCCAAAACCACCCAGATCTTTCTGCTTTAGGTTTAAAAACATGAAGCTAAGCTCATCCCTGTTCGGCAGCCTCCAGCCTGTAATTCCATTGATATTCAATAGTTTAACCATATCATTTGCGGAATTCCAATTAGCCTTAAACTCAAAATCGGGAGGAGCGGCTTCCAAATACTGCCAGCCGTCAGAATTATCTCCCTTGTCATAAAATATGATTCCTCCGGCAGGGCCTGTGTCCCCTAATTTATAAGTTTGGCTTTTTTGGGCATGGCTTGACGGAACTGAAGTGCAGGTTATGAACAAAAATATCAAAGAGATCAAAAATATTGTTTTATTCATTTTTCTACTATATTTGAATATATTCAGGTTGTCAATAAGGCGTAAGGGAGTTGAAAAACGACTTATATGGCGTATTTAGAATATTTAGGCATACATTTTGCTATCTAAACAATCTATATATCTCTTTCGCGTACAACGCCATAACATTATGCCGCAGAAGCTCGCCCTTGGATGACAGTTCCTTGCCAACTTCAAAAGATTTTGGCAGAAGGACAAACTTGTAAATCCGCTCATAGGGTTTAAACCCTGTTTTGGGATTTACCCGCTCCGAAATTTCAGACACTATGATTTCATTTATTTCCGGCTGCTGAAGCAGCAATTCGTAATCAACAACGGGAATGGAGTTTTCTTCCGCAAAGTCCATAATTGCCTGCTGCAGCGGAATAATAATCGCCGCCAGATACCTCTGATCCTGTCCCACTACCATACACTGCTGAATGTACGGGCTTTCCCTCAATTTACATTCAATCGGGACGGGCTCTATATTTTCGCCGCCGCGAAGGACAATTGTGTCTTTCGCCCTGCCTGTTATGCGCAATTCGTTGTCATAGGTAAACGTCCCGATATCGCCCGTGTTAAACCAGCCGTCTTCGTTTAGAACGGAGGCGGTTACTTCGGGTTTTTGGTAGTAGCCTTTCATCACCTGGTTTCCTCTGACAAAAATAATCCCGTTACGCCCCGGCGGCAGAGTGCGTCCCTTGCCATCGATAATTCTTGCTTCCGTGTTTGGCATCAACTGGCCGATTGTTCCGCGCCGCGAACGTTTGTACTGCCGCACCGTAAGCAGAGGAGCGGTCTCCGTCAGGCCGTAGCCTTCCTGCAGGCGAATCCCTATCGAATTGAAAAATAAATCTACCTTTGCGGGCAGTGAGCCGCCGCCTGAAATTCCGGCTTTAAAGCGGCCGCCGAATTCTTTTTTTATCCGCTTAAAGACAACAGCCCTAAGAATTCCCTCCAAAGGAAGCAGCAAGAGCCATGGAAAAAATCCGAGTACCGAATCCAACGCGCGAATTCGTCCGTGAAAATTAGGTAAAAGACCGAAAGTTAAATCTTTAAAATAGGTGTACATCATGGAATAGGACGTTATCAGATCAAACATTTTTTTTCTGAAAGCGCCTTTGGATTTTATATTCCGGTTAATGCCGTCCATGATCGCTTCCCAAACACGCGGAACGGTAACCATCCATTGAGGGCGAATCGTTTGAAAATCATTCATTAATACCGATGCGATCGCCTTTGAATAGGCGATGCCAGTACTGTAATAAAAAATCACATACTCAATGAGCCGTTCGTACACGTGCCAGACCGGCAGCATGGAAATCCAAATATCGCCGGGTTTAATTTCAAAAAATTTGATAAAGGCGGGCAGTTGGCACAAAAAGTTTCTGTGACAGAGCATAACGCCTTTTGGCTCGCCCGTGGTACCGGAAGTAAAAATGATGGTGGCGATGTCTTCGCCGTCACCCTTGTCCATCTCGGCCTCTGCTTTGCCGGGGTTCAGGTTTTCATTTTTTTGCCCCATGGCGACAACGCTGGCAAAGTACAGTACGTTAATCCCCACAGACAAAGCGGCAGCTTCGGTTTCGCTGTCTACCGGATCAAAGGAAATCAATGTTTTTAAAACAGGCAGTTGTGCCTTGCAGGAAAGTATCTTGCTAACCTGTTTCTGATTTTCCGCAAAGGCTGTTTCGCAGCCGGTAAAACTCAATATATATGAAAGTTCCAGAGCGGTAATATCGCCGCCGCGTGGAACATCGGCAGCCCCGATCGAAAGAACGCCGAAATCGGCAACCATCCATTTCTGGCAGTTATCAGAAATCAGCCCAACCCTGTCGCCGCGCTTTACGCCAAGTTCCAAAAGCCCTGCCGCAAGAAAACACACCTCTTCGTAAAACTGACGGTATGTAATTGAATTGTAGATTCCTTCTTTATTTTTATAATACTGAATGATGATGTCAGGGGTGTTTTTCGCCCTGTCTCTCATCATCAATGGTAAGGTTTTTTCCATAATTACCTCTAATATGACAAAATATTGAATTATGTCATATTAGATAATCCTCTATATTTATTCAAGAGTTAATAATCAAAAAAAACCCCCCGGGAAAAGGAGGTGAGGAAACCTGGGGGGCTGCTGATTGTACGTTAGAAAAACACCAATGCTTTATTATATAGAAGCTTTTTAAGGCTGCTATACCGTACTATCAGGTTATATTAAATCTACTTATTTTTGCCGCAAAGATCAAGTAGTTTCTTGCCCATTTTTCTCATTTATGACATAATATTTTCATGAAAAAAATAGCCAATTCCTTTCATTCCGGGCGGGCCATCTTTTCTTTGATGCTTTTAATATGCTTTATCCTTGTCGGAGCGGTGTTAAAAATCGCTTCAAGGGTGATTTTACCCTTTACGATGGCCATTTTATTGGCTTTTGTTATGTATCCGCTTATAAAATTCTTTGAAAAACATCGAATTCCTCGAATTCTTTCGATTCTTTTGGCTGTTATTATAATAGTTACCGGTTTATCTATACTGGGAGTGGTGCTTTATCAGGCCGGAAGCAATATTTTATCCATGTATAGCTATTACCAATACCGTTTATTTGATATTTATCGTTATATCGCTTCTATTTTTGAGCTTCCTTTTGATGAATCTTTAAGTTTTAGAGAAAACCTCTGGGGACAGTTGGGAATTCGTACATGGGTTCTGCAATTTGCTTCATCATTTTCTAAAATTTTCATAAACTTTTTAGCAAATGCCCTTTTAGTGGTTTTTTGTATGGTATTCATACTGCTGGAGGCAAGTTTTTTCAAAGTAAAGCTGGAAACCGCGTTTAAAAACAATTCGGAGCGTGTCAGCAAAATGGGGCATGATTTGATGTCTCAGGTTACACGGTATCTGACGGCAAAATTTTTCATTTCTCTTGCGAACGGCGTTATATTTTTCATTGCTTTCCGTTTGATCGGGCTGGATTTTGCGATTGGCTGGAGCGTTATTCAATTTGTCATGAATTTTATCCCTACTTTGGGCAGTATTGTTACAGGAGTGGGAATATCTGTTTTTGCCCTGCTGCAGTTCTGGCCTAACCCGGGACCGGTAATTTTAATCGTCGTTGTTATTCTGGCGGTAAATATTATTTTGGGAAATATTCTTGATCCCAAACTCATAGGCGAGCATGTTGGGATTTCTCCGTTTATGATTCTGGTTTCTTTGGGACTTTGGAGCTGGCTTTGGGGGTTTGCCGGAATGATTCTGGCAGTGCCAATGACGGTTGTTATCAAAATTGTGTGCGAGAACATTCCCACTTTGGAGCCGATTTCAGTCCTGATAGGTTCCCGAAGATCGGTGCTTGCGACAAAAGCAGAACAGGAAAAAGCCGAAGAATAACTATGTCCGTTCCATGTTACCCAGATTTTATTCCTTTGGATATTGCGTTAAAAGACAGCCTGCACCCGCGCCTGTCCCTGACGGCGGACGGAGTTTCTGAATTTACCTTTTCCGGTTTTTATCTTTTCAGAGACAAATACGATTACCGCATTTCGCGTAACATTACGCCGGACAACGACGGCGAGGGCGGTTTTATTATTTCCGGAAAACAAAACGGCAAATCCTTTTTTATGACTCCATGCGAGCCGCCCAATGACGAAATTCTGGAATCTTTGTTTGAAACCCACGATTACTGGAAAAATATTTCGGAGTCTGTGCTTTTTCCCGTTAAAGAAAAACTTGAAAACAACGGCATTGTTTTTGAGGAAGACAGGGACAATTTTGACTATTTGTACCTGCGAAGCGACTTGGCGGAACTTCCCGGTAAGAAATTTCACAAAAAGAAAAATCATGTTAATAATTTTTTAGCCGCCTACCCCAATCATGAACAGCGGCAGATGAGCGCACAGTATGTTCCGGCCGCTATTGAGATTTTAGACCGCTGGCGCGCGGACAGAGGCGAAGACGGCGATTACAAGGCGGCAAGAGAAGCACTGGATTTATTTGACACCCTTACGTTGAAGGGTTCTATCTTTTTTATTGACGGAAAACCTGCCGCCTATTGTCTGGGAGAAAGCATCGCAAGGGGCAGAATGTTTGCCGTTCATTTTGAAAAAGCGGTTGACGAGTACAAAGGCATTTATCAGTATATGAATCAGGCTTTTTCCGACTTGCTCCCGCGCTTTTTCACGCTTATAAACCGCGAACAGGATTTGGGAAACGAAGGACTGCGTCAGGCAAAGATGACTTACCGCCCATGCGGTTATGTGCAAAAATATACGGGAAAAAAATCATGATGTATTTAACCGGCTTTCACGCCATAGAAGAGAGAATAAAATCGGGCGGTCCCTGCGGCCCTTTGCTTGTGGCAAAATCCGGCCCGCGCGCAAAGGAAATTGTCACGCTTGCGGTTAACAGCAAAATCCGCCTTGAACGTACCGGCGCTTTTGAGCTTGACGGACTGGCTCCCGACAACCGCGGTATAGCTCTCCAAGTAGAAGACGAATCCGGCGGCGCTGATATCGGCCTTGAAGAATTTATTGCCGGCCTTGGAGACCGCCGCGATGCGCTGGTACTCATCCTTGACGAAATTACCGACCCGCACAACTACGGCGCCATCCTGCGCTGCTGCGATCAGTTTGCCGTGGATTTGGTTGTCACCAGAAACCGCCGCAGCGCAAAACACGCCGCGATAATTTCCCAAACTTCGGCGGGCGCCGTTTCGTGGGTTGCTCAGGCGGAGACCCCCAATCTTGTCCGCGCGGCGGACGATTTAAAAGAAGCGGGCTTCTGGATTTACGGCGCTGACATGGAGGGCGAACCTGTCTACAAAAAAGAGCTAAGCGGCAGGACAGCGCTTGTTCTGGGCAGCGAAGGAAGCGGCATCTCCCGCCTCCTGCGCGAACGCTGCGACAGCATGGTGGGGATACCCTCGCTCGGCAGGATTGACTCGCTTAATGTATCGGTAGCCGCCGGAGTGCTGTTGTACGAAGTGCAAAGACAGCGAACCCGCTAAAGGCACTTTTCCCCGAAGAAATCTTTCACGGAGACACGGCGGCACGGAGATTTGCGCGTAGTTACCAAACCGCGCGTCTTTCATCATTCTTTTAATTTCTAATAATAAAAAAAAAGATAGAAAATGATATGCTTGCAAACAACATCTCTGTGTCCTCCGTGATCTCCGTGCCTCTGTGAGAGATATTTGGAAAAATCTTACCACGCGTAACAGTAAACGCAGTGGGCGCCGCAAATTCCGTAAGCGCCGATATCAACACTTTTACAGCACAGGCAGTTGGGACGCTGATTTTTATCCTTGCCGCCGACCTCGCGCCCGCAAATTCTTTCGACTAACGCCGCATCAATACATGCGCCGGGCTTAATTCCAAAAGGCGAAAAGTCCTCTTTTTCGGCGCAGCTTTGAATTTCCATGCCGGCGTCTTTTGCGCTCTTCGCCATAGCGGTAAGCATATCCGCAAGATCGGTGCCTGTGTCCAGCATAGTCAATTCACCCAGTCCTTCCAATCCGGCAAGGCGCTGTTTCGCGCCCCGGTACTCATCGTAAAGACTGATAATCACCCGCTGGACACAGCCCGACAATTTTTGCGCCAGCGCATCAAAATTGGCGCAGTGAAAAGTTTTATCGGTGATAGAAGTCAAAATAACAGGATCGTAACGCCAAATAACCCTTTCCGCCCCGATTTTGTCAGCCAACTCCCGCATAGCCGCCAAAACTTTCGATGTCTGAACCATACTCGGCTCCAGACTTGGAGGGTAACCGATTACCGTCACCATGACATAAAATGAAAAGCCCCGGCATATCAGTTCTTCCGCGTTTTCAAGAATCTTCCTTGGGTCCCGTGTCCAAAAAACAAACAAATCAACATCTTCCGGCCGCAGTGAAACTCGCTTTTTTTGATGGGCATTGAAGGGATTTACCGCCTCAGCAAACCCGTCGTTAAGCCGCCCCATAAACCAATCAAACTGAAACCGCGGAATATCGCACCGCCTGGACACGCTGACAATCATTGGGCCATTGTACCCGCTTGACATAACTGCGTCCATTATCTATATTGAAGAAACTTACGGGGCTGTAGCTCAGTTGGCTAGAGCGCTTGAATGGCATTCAAGAGGTCAGGGGTTCAATTCCCCTTAGCTCCAA
>JAIRUC010000057.1 GCA_031254615.1 Treponema sp.
GTGTACAGACAATTTTTCCGATAGAAAGATTATTATTTTTGCCTGCGGTATAAAAAGCACGATAGAGGTTATCCGCACCCCTGCCGATTAAGCAATTTCCTTTAAACCTAAGGTTATAAATCTCCCTTTGTACATTCGTCCTGTCTATAACGATAATAGCAGACCCTTTTATCACTCGCGCCAGATTCCAGTCTCTGCCATGGATTCTATCGAAAGTTACAGTGTCTGTGCCCGGAATGTCGGCGGCATAAGAGGAAATCACCGTAACAAGAAATAGGGCAATTATAATTATCGTCTTTTTTATGGTGGTATTCATACATTCCTCCATATATTTAAAATACGAATATTAATGCGTGGAGGCTTTCTAATTAAAAAAAATAGTTGAAATTATTTACCAAAAAACAAAAAAAGCCGCTTTTTCGTGCTGCTAAAGCATAATTCTTCAGTATAATACGCAAAAATGATTGATGCCGCTTTTTGTTGATTATACTGATTTATTCCGTTATATTAATTTGATATATACCCAACGGAAAGGAACGATATCAGCAAAATAATCGTTGCTTCAAGGAAAAATTATGATCATTCAAAAGCTTCATGACGGATGGAAGATGCGGAAGTTAAAAAGCTCCGCGGCGGGCGGTTATCTGCCCGCCAAAGTTCCCGGTTCGGTCTACAGCGACCTGCTTCAAAACAAACAAATGGAAGACCCGTTCTGGCGGGACAACGAGGACAAGGCCTTTGCCCTGATGGAGAACGACTACGAGTACCGGACGGAGTTTTCCGTTTCGCAAAGTCTCTTGAACACCGACAGAATTCTGCTTCGCTGCGAGGGCCTTGATACTCTGGCTGACATTAAACTGAACGGCGCATCTGTCGGCAGCGCGGATAATATGCACCGGATTTGGGAATTCGATGTCAAAAAATATCTGAAAAAAAATAAAAATGAACTTACAATAATTTTCCGCTCTCCGGTAAAATTTGCAGCTGACGCTCACAAAAAGATTCAACTTAGAGGTTCCGACGATGCCCTGAACGGCTTTCCGCAAATAAGAAAGGCTCACTGTATGTTCGGGTGGGACTGGGGACCAAGGCTTCCCGACGCCGGAATTTGGCGGGATATAAAACTTGTAGGAATAAAAACAGCCCGTATCGACAGTGTTTATATTACGCAAAAACACAAAAAAGATTCGGTAGATCTTAATCTGTCGGTAGAAATTGAAAAAGCGGCAAAATTGTTCAAAGAGGCGGAGCTTGGCTGGAAATGTGTCATAACGTACCCAAACGGTAAATCCGTAAAATACGATAATTCACCGCGGCTTATTAATATTGCAGAGCCGGAACTTTGGTGGCCTAACGGGTTTGGCTCTCAGCCGCTTTATACCGTTAGGGTAAATCTTTTGAGCCCCAAAGGTTCTGTACTGGACACTTGGGAACGCCGCATAGGACTTAGGACTTTGACTATTAACCGACAGAAGGACAAATGGGGAGAGAGTTTTGCCGTCGAGGTGAACGGCGTCAGTATTTTTGCAATGGGAGCGGACTATATCCCCGAGGACAATCTTTTAGGCAGAGTAACGCCAAAGCGCACAAGACGCCTGCTGGAACAATGTGTCGCCGCGAATTTTAACGTTATCAGAGTTTGGGGCGGCGGTTATTACCCGGACGACTTCTTCTATGATATTTGCGACGAGTTAGGCCTTGTGGTGTGGCAGGATTTTATGTTCGCCTGCGCGGTTTATAACCTTACAGATGAATTCGACAGAAATATCAGGGCGGAATTTGCGGATAACATCAAACGCATACGCCATCATCCGTCTTTGGGACTGTGGTGCGGCAACAACGAAATGGAAGTATTTACAGGCAGGATGGTATGGGTAGATACCCTTAAACAAAAGGCGGACTATATCAAGATATTCGAGTATATAATTCCGCAGCTTCTCAAAAAACTTGACCCGGAAACTTTTTACTGGCCGTCAAGCCCTTCTTCCGGCGGCAATTTTGACGAGCCTGACGATCCTAACCGCGGGGATGTTCATTTCTGGGAAGTGTGGCACGGCAACAAGTCTTTCCCCGAATACCGCAAATTCTTCTTCCGTTATCTGTCAGAGTTCGGCTTTCAGTCATTCCCCGCCCTTAAAACAGTGGAAAGTTTTACCCTGCCGGAAGATCGAAATATCTTTTCCTATGTGATGGAAAGGCACCAGCGCAACAATTCAGCTAACGGAAAAATCATGACCTATATGTATCAGACTTTTCTTTTTCCGAATAACTTTGACACGCTCATTTACGCGTCACAGCTTTTGCAGGCGGAAGCTATCAAATACGGGGTAGAGCATTTCCGCCGCAGCCGCGGACGCTGCATGGGAGCTGTGTACTGGCAGTTAAATGACTGCTGGCCTGTGGCTTCATGGTCGTCTATCGACTACTTTTTCCGCTGGAAGGCTTTGCACTATTACGCGAAACGTTTTTTCCAGCCGCTGATGATCTCCTGCCACGAAGAAGGGCTGCTCACTCAAAATCCCAACGCCAACGCGCAGCCGCAAATCAAAGCCGCCATCGAAAAAAGTTTCCGTCTTTCTGTCGCCAACGAAACCAGAGAAGACAAAAGCCTTACCGTAACATGGGAAATCCGCGACAAAAAAGCGAAAATACTCAAAGAAAAGAAGCTCCCGGTAAAAGCCGCCGCTCTTTCTTCAATTTGGCTGGACAAGGTGGAAGTTCCCGATATCAGCATAAACGACGAATATCTAAGTTATCATCTTTATGATGGCAACAATGTCATTTCCGAGGGAACTGTCATTTTTTCCCTGCCCAAGTTCTTCCACTGGGAAGACCCCAAACTGAGCTGCCGTATTCAGGGCGACACCATCATTGTCAAAGCCGCCGCCTATGCCAAAAGCGTTGAGATTCAGAACCGGAATCAGGACATGGTGCTTTCGGACAACTATTTTGACATGAACGCCGGAGAAAAAAGGGTGAAAATTATCAGCGGCAAGCCGGGAAAACTGAAACTAAGAAGCGTCTGGGACATACGCTGAAATTGTTATAAAGTAATTCATTTTTGCCGATATTTATAACAGGAGTAAGTTATGAGTATCGGGGCTGTTTCCAACAATTCTTTCCCCAGCATTGCCTACGCGATAACCGCGTCTATGGGCGGAAGAACATCCCTGCCGGTTTCCCCTAATGTGTTAATTTACTCGCATTTTAAGCACGTTTCCGGGACTCCCGCCCCCGAAGGTTCAAGTGGCGTTAACATTTCCAAGCTGAAAATTCTGGACACCCTGATTGAACAGCTTTCAAAAATGAAAAATCAGCCTTCCGCGGACTTGAATGGCCTGAATGAAAGCGATGAAAAACGTGTAAACGCCCTGATTGACCAGTACCAAAAACAGATAAAGGCGGCTCAGGCTGTAAGTATATACACCCCTGCCGCCCCTATTACGGGATCGCTGTTTAATATCGCCGCGTAAACTTCACAATTTCATTTCATTTTTTTTTGTAAAACTCATCGTACAATATGTCCATAAAAATTGCGTCAAATTTTTTGTCACCGCGGTTCAGCGCTTCCCGTCTTTTTCCGATAATTTTAAACCCCACTTTCTCATAACACTTCATCGCCCTTTCGTTAAATGAAAAAACCTTCAATAAAATGTTATGTAAATTCAGCGCCTTAAATCCGTAATCAATTAATAATACCAGGGCTTCTGTCCCGTATCCTTTGCCCCAAAATTTTTTGTTTCCGATAAATATTCCGATTTCAGCTATTTGGTTCACATTATCTATTTCTAAAAAACCGCAGTTTCCGATTAATTCATTTGTTTCGATGTCTATGATTGAATAATTATGCTTTTGAGATAAATCTTTTAGAATTTCTTTTTCGCCTTCAACATTTATTATGCCGCTGTATAAAGGCCCAAGGTTTGTTGTTACTTCCAAATCATTCAGCCATTCGGTAAATTTCTCCGCGTCATTTAAATCTATCGGCGATAAATAACATTTTTTCCCGACAAGTTTTTTATAGTACATAATAGCCTCCTTTTAATATCACTGCGTAAATTATTTTTTCTCGTACTCATTCAACGCATCAATTACAGCGTAATAAGAAGGTTTTGACATGCCGTCTGGGTCAAATAACAGCGGCAGACCTCCCGATCGCCAGCTTTTGTCGTCAGTAACGCCCCAGAACGAAACACGCTCAATAATGTCGCTGTATTCAAGAAATAGTTTCATATATTCGCCGTACAGCTTCGCTTGGGCTTCAAGCCCTTCCTTTTTAACAGGAGATTTACCGGAATATTCACCCCATGACTGCGCCAGAACATCAAGCTCGGTAATAGATATTTTTACCCTAAGCGTTTTAAAAAGCTCCAACGAAGCTTTTACACTTGCCGACGTTATACCGGTATTGTGATGTGACTGCATCCCGATACCTTCGATTAGTTTTCTGTCGTCGTAATTACTGTCGTTCTTCCATTCCTCATTCACATCATGCACCATATTGCGAACCATCGTAGCCTTGCCGGCATCATTCAGATTGTAGTCGTTGTAATACAAAATCGCGCCCGAATCCGCAAGCCGGGCGGCTTTAAATCCTTCGTAAACAAAATCCGAACCGATATTTTTAAACCATGGATTTTCATTACGCATTGACGTTTTCCAGTTTGCGGATGCGGAAACACCGTCAGGAAAAACTTCGTTAAGTACGTCCCATGAATAAATCCTGCCATTAAAATGCGTTACCACATCGGTAATATATTTTTTCATATCTTCAAGGGCGGTTGATAAACTTAACGTATTCATCCAGCCTGCATTTTGGCTGTGCCATAGAAGAGTGTGCCCGACAACTTTAAACCCCGAGGCAATAGCCGCATTAACCATGGTATCTGCTGTATCAAATCTGTAAGAACCGTCTTTAGTGGCAGGAGCAAGATAGCCTGGTTTCATGTTGTTTTCCGCTGTCAGCACATTGTAATGACGGGTAAGCCTCTGATTTATTATTCCTTCTGCAGATGCGTCACCGGGATTAAAAATATTCCCCATCAAAAAGTATTCCGCAAACTGATCCTTCATGGGAGGCAGCGACAATATATCTTTACTTTCATTTATTTCTTCTTTATGGTTTATTTCCTCTTCTTTTCCATGGCATCCCAAAAACACAAAAACAAGCAGTAATAAAATACAGCTTTGCTTTACTTTCATCTTTTACTCCTTAAAAAATAAATTAATAAAAACTGAGTGTAAAGAATTATATCACACGGTAAAAGAAAAAAAAGAGATGCGTTTGTATTTTTATGACTTTTTTACAAATGACCGGCGTCAAGAATGACTATATCAACTCTGCGGTTGTTTTTGCGGCCTTCTTCGGTAGCATTTGATGAAACGGGCATAGTGTCGGCAAAGCCCGCTATTTGAAAACGCCGCTCGTCAAGACCAAGCGCCGCAAGATAACGAAGCACAGACCTTGACCGTTCCACCGACAGCTGCCAGTTATCTTCCCACGGACCGTTCGGGTCTATGTCAACATCGTCGGTGTGCCCCTCTATCCTGAATTTCCTGCCCCGTAGTTCGTTAGATGACAAATAAGTTCCAAGCCTAAGAAGTATATCCCTTGTCGATTCTATGTTGATACGGGCGCTTGCCGGATTAAAAAACGAGTCGCCCGCAAGAGTAATAACAAGACCGCGTTCATCGTGGGTTACTTTAACTTTATTGGAACGGATTTCCGGAGAAAAAACAGAGATAGCTCTGCGCAATTGGGTTCCCATAACCCTGCCCCGTTCCATTGAGGGCAGGCTCGTGACTGTGTTGCCTAAATCGGCGTTACGCCCCGCCGAAAGAGTAAGACCGCCGGCCATAGCTCCTATACCGCCTGTTTGCAGGGAAGTGGAAATTGCGTCTAACTGAGCCTGAGTTACATCATCGGGATTGAAAAATATGACAAAGAAACAGAGCATAAGAGTGACCATGTCCGAGTAAGTTGTCAGCCACTCCTGGCCGGAGGGGCCTGCCTGTTCTTTTCTTTTCCTTTTTGCCATGCTAATCCTTCAGTATTTCTTTTTCAAGAACTTTGCGCGTAACAGGATCAAGATACGCAAGAAGTTTGAGCGCAAGAATACGGGTATTATCGCCGGACTGTATCGAAAGCACTCCTTCTATAATCATTTCCCTGACTCCTGCTTCCTGCGCGTCATATACCCTAAGTTTACTGGCCCACGGCAGCATGAACAAGTTTGAAATCATAGAACCGTAGAATGTGGTTACAAGAGCAAGCGCCATGTTCGGGCCGATAGAGGCTTTATCGTCAAGGCTCTGCAACATACCGATAAGTCCCATAACAGTACCTAACATTCCAAGACCGGGAGCAAGGGCCGCCCACATATTAATGATGTTAATTTTCGCGCCGTGCCTTTCCTGCATCTGCGATAATTCCAATTCCATTAAATCGCGGATAACGACAGCGTCTGTTCCGTCTACAACAAGGCGCAGTCCTTTTTTCATAAATTCATCTTCAAGGTCTTCGAGTTCATCTTCAAGAGCCAAAAGCCCTTCGCGCCTTGCTTTCTCGGAAAATGAAATCATCTTTTGAATAATTCCCTGTGAGTTAAACACAGGCTGCTGGAAGGTAAGGCCGATTGAGGAGAAAACTCCGATGGCGTCTGTGAGGGAAGATGCGGTCATAAGGGCAAAATAAGAACCAACGGCAACCAGTACGAAAGACGGAATGTCAATGAAGGACATGAGTGAGTTGCCGCTGATTAAGATCGACACAACGACCATTGAAAGAGCGCCCAATACGCCGATTAATGATCCCATATTCATGCTTTTATTCATTCATTCACTCCTGAACTATATACGGACTTAAACGCCGGCGGTAAGTATCGATTCTTTCCAATACAACATCAACTTCTTCCCGTACAATATTCGCTTTTCCCGAAAGCATAATCAAGGTTGTATCGGGGCGTATTTCTATACTTTCAATCTGATGAGGATTCAAATAATACTCCGTTCCATCCAGTCTTGTAACTTTTATCATATCACAAAAAAACGGGAATAGGGAGGGCTGGCCTCCCTATTCCTTGCTCCTTTTATTTTACCGCTTTAGTGTCAAAAGTTCCTGCAGTAATTGATCCGCGGTTTGTATTGTTCTTGAGTTGGCCTGAAAGCCCCTCTGTGTAACAATCATGTCTACAAATTGATCGGCCATATCGACATTGGACATTTCCAAAGTACCCGCGATAATCTTTCCCTTTCCGGCAACTCCTGAGGGGCCAATATTCGCGAGCCCTGAGTTGTTGGACATACGGAAAGTATTGTCGCCCGCTTTTTCAAGACCGCCCTGATTGGCAAAGGTGGCAATGGCAACCTGTCCCAAAAGACGGGTACTGCCGTTTGAAAAAACGCCGGTGATTATGCCGGAAGAATCGATTTTGAAGTCATCAAGATAGCCCATTGAACGGCCGTCCTGCTCTACTGCCTTGGTAGAACTGGATTCCGCATACTGGGTGATTGAGCGGGTAAAGCCGCCGACCTCTCCCAGGTTAAGAACAAATTCCTGCCTTACCGGAGTGCCGTCTTCGTTGGGGGTTGCGCTCTGCACGTCGTAAGCGACATTCATCTGCACCTGTCCGCCGGCGCCGGACACGTTGCCCGCTCCGTCTTCCGCAGAAAGCAGTGTTCCGTTATTCGAAAAATTTACGACAAACGTTGTGGGGCCGCCCGCTTCGGGAGCTTCCTCGCCAAAACCGATAGTTGCGTTTGTGGGCGCTTCATTCTGCGGATCGACATTTACATTTGCGTTCCAGCTGTTTACAGTTCCAGGCACACGGGTAAATTCAACCTGTAAATCATGCGTGTCGCCGAAGGAGTCAAAGATTTTTATTGTGGTTGACCATGTTGATTTCAGAATTTGATCCCCGGAAGGATTTTCCGCCAGTTCGGGGATACGCTTGTCAAGGTTACAGGCAAAATCAACCATCGTGGTCGCTTTGGCGGGGTCTTTGCCGCCGACAGGAATCGAAAGCTGTTCGACAGGACGGGAAACGTCGAGTATGGTGTAGCCTTCAACTTCCCTTGCCATCCAGCCCTGTACCTTCATGCCATTCGCGGGATTTACAAGAATCCCGTCTGAGTCAAGAGAAAAAGCGCCGGCTCTTGTATAAAGTTCCTTGCCCATGTCGTCAAGAACAAAAAAGCCCGTTCCCATAATGGCAAGGTCTGTGCCGACTCCGGTGGTCTGCAAAGAACCCTGAATGTGAAGGGTGTCGATCGAAGCGACTGACATTCCAAGACCGACTTCTTTGGGGTTTACGCCGCCCAAGTCTTCGGTAGGACGCGCCGCGCCCTGCAGCTGTTGATAAATAATGTCCTGAAAATTGACGCGGTTACGTTTAAAACCTGTCGTGTTGATATTGGAAATGTTATTACCAATAACATCCATTCTCGTCTGGTGATTTTGAAGTCCGGAAACGCCGGAAAACAATGATCGCATCATAAGCTTACTCTC
>JAIRUC010000211.1 GCA_031254615.1 Treponema sp.
CAGCCGAATTTAGTAATAGCAAACATTTCATTTAAGGATATTCCCGGCGTTACTGCTAACGAAATCAACGCCATTGAGGCTCTCCGGACGCAGTACGACTCTTTTGTTTTTGGGACGAATCCCGCCACCGGAGCGTTCATCGGGAAAGACGGCAGGATTCACGGACATACCGCCCTGTTCTGCGACTGGCTTACAGAGATGTTCGGAATACCGTTCAGGATTGAGTTCCGTGAATGGAGCGCTTTGCTGGAAGGATTTGAGAACGGAACGATCGATTTTACCGATGAGGTGATGCCGACTCCCGAACGCCGGAAGACTTTTTTTATGACCAGCCCTATCCTTCAGCGCTCAATAAAAATTTTCCGGCTTGAGGGCTGTCTGCCGTTTGAATACATCGTAGGTTCGCGCCCGCGGTATGCCTTTTTTGAAGGGTCTGTCCTTAGCGCCGATGTTTCAGCTAATGCCGGATACGATTTTGAAACTATTTATGTTGACAGTTACAGCGCCGCTTACCGTATGTTGAGTAACGGTGAAATTGACGCATACATCGGGCTGGATTCTTCGGAAGCCGCCTTTGACGAATACGGCAATGTGGTAAGCGAAGATTTTTATCCGCTGGTTTTTAGATCGTCCTGTCTGTCAACAAAGAAGCCGGAGCTTGCGCCGGTTATCTCTGTACTGGAAAAGGCACTGGATGAACGTACACTGAGTTATTTAACCGAATTGTACAATGCGGGATATCAGGAATATCTGGAAAACAAGCTGTACAATCTGCTGACAGAAGAAGAGAAGGCATACATACAAAACAATCCTGTTATACCGGTTGTAATGGAGTTCGATAATTATCCGGTCTGTTTTTTCGACGCCCACACCAATCAATGGCACGGAATTTTTCTTGATGCGATGGATGAAATCGCGCAGTTGACGGGGCTTACATTTATACAAGCCAACAATCAGAACGCGCATCCCCGGGAATTGATTAATATGCTTGAAAACGGCGAAGCGTTAATTATGCCTGAATTGTTCCGCTACAAAGAATACGAAGACCGTTTTTTATGGTCGGAAGTTCCGCTGTTAAGCGATACTTACGCGTTCCTGTCCAGAACGGATTTTAGGGATATCGAAATAAATGAGATTCCCTATTTAACTGTCGGCGTCCGCAGAAACAGCGCGTATTATGACTTTTTTAAAAAACTGTTTCCGGATCACCGTCATCTTATTGTATATGACACCCAGAAGGATGTCTGGGACGCATTACAATACGGCAATATTGATCTTGCTTTTGCCTGTAAGCGAAGGTTGATTCTTTATACCAACTTCTACGAGGAGGCTGGTTATAAGTTAAATGTAATATTAAATTATTCATTTGATGCCTCGTTTGGATATAACAGAGACGCCGTTGTCCTTAGATCAATTATTGATAAGGCTCTTCGCATTATCAACCTTGATACTATTACAGACCGGTGGATGCATAAGTCCTATGACTACCAGTATAAATTGGCGGAAGCCCGGCGGCCATGGTTAATAGGAGCCGCGGTTTCATTTTTCTTAGTGCTTGTCCTTGTGTTAACTCTTTTTTTAAGAAGCCGCAGTACCGGCAAACGGCTGGAAATACTGGTAAAGAAGCGGACAAAAGAGCTTTCGTTCAAGACTTCACAGCTTCAGCTGATTATCGATTCAGTTCCCGATCTGATGTTTTGCAAGGACATTGATTACAGGTATACGCAGTGCAACAGACATTTTGAAAATTATCTCGGTGTTTGTGAGGCGGATATAATCGGAAAGGCCGACACGGACGGCGCATGGATAGATCCCGATTCAGCGGAGAATATTTATAACATAGAACGAAAAGTAATGAATGAAAACCGGGTGATGAAATTCGAAGAATCTGTTTCGGCGCCTGTTACAGGAAACAAAAGTTTTTTTGAAACAGTAAAAGCCCCAATCATACAGGATGACGTTGTTGTCGGGATGATAGGCATTGCGCGTGACATAACACAGCGGAAAGCAATGGAGGAGGAAGTCCGCGCGGCGTTACGCGCCAAGACCACTTTCCTTGCCAATATGAGCCATGAAATCCGCAGCCCGCTTAACGTGATCATCGGCCTTACGGATTTAGTGCTGGAAGACAGTAATTTAAGCGAATACGTTTCGGACAACCTGATAAAGATAAGCAACGCGGGCAGTACGCTTTTAAGCATTGTAAACGATCTTCTTGATTTTTCCAAAATTGAGGCGGGTAAACTTGAATTAACGACTGTTGAATATTATATGTCCAGTCTGCTAAACGACATTATTACCCTTGTTGTTACAAGGCTTGGGGAAAAACCTATTTCATTCAACTTGAATATCAGTGATGATTTGCCGGGCAAACTGTACGGTGATGATTTGCGCGTTAAACAAATATTAACTAACCTGCTCAGTAACTCGGTAAAATACACCAATAAAGGAACTATCGATTTTAGCGTACAATGTACGCGTGACGGTGATGATGTCTGGATGGAAGCTGTCGTAACCGACACCGGTATCGGCATAAGCGAAGAGAACCTGAAAAAAATCTTTTCTGAATACAGCCAGGTAGATACTCAGGCTAACCGCAGGATTGAAGGCACGGGACTGGGGCTCGTCATCACCAAGAGTCTGGTGGAGATGATGGACGGGAAAATCAGCGCACAGAGCGAGTACGGCAAAGGCTCTACATTCCGCCTGCGTATCCGTCAGAGTTTTGCCGGTGACACGCCAATTGGCCATGAAATTGCGGAAAAGCTCCGCAGCTTCCGCTATATCGAAGACAAACGCGATATTACCAAAAAACTTGTACGGCACAATTTAAGTTACGCCAAAGTTCTTGTGGTTGACGATATGCAGACTAACCTTGATGTTGCGGTGGGTCTTTTGCGTAAATACAAAATGCAGGTTGACTGCGCGATCAGCGGACAAGAGGCCCTTGACCGGATACGGCAAGGGAGTCCGGTTTACAATGCAATATTTATGGACCACATGATGCCCGGAATGGACGGCATAGAAACAGCGGACACAATCCGAGCTTTAGGTACGGAATACGCGAAAAAAATACCGATTATCGCTCTTACAGCTAACGCTATCCACGGAACGGAAGCATTGTTTTATGAACACGATTTCCAGGCGTTTATATCCAAGCCTATCGATATAATCGAACTGGATTCCGTTATAAGAAAATGGGTGCGAAGCGAGACTCATGAAGAGACTTTTGATATTCTTCCGGAAAATGAAAACGACAAGAATATACAAATAGACATACCCGGAGTGGATACTAAAAAAGGGAGTTCCCTTTACGGCAGAGATATGAATATTTACCTGCCGCTTCTGCGTTCCTATGCTTCCAATACGCCGGGAGTCCTGAACAGGTTAAAGAGCGTTTCAAAGGCGACCTTACCTGACTATGTTATTGCCGTACACGGATTAAAAGGTACAAGCGCCGGCATAGGCGCGGAAATGATACAAGGGACGGCTTTGAATCTGGAAACAATGTCCAGAGCGGGAAATCTGGACAGGGTCCTGGCTCAGAATGACAAACTCATTGAAGATACAGAAATTGTAGTGGCGAATATAAAAGCGTGGCTGGATAAATACGATGCCAATAACGCAAAACCGCGCTTAAAATCCCCCAGCCGGGAGGTTTTGTCCCGGCTGCGGCAGAGCTGTGAAAAATACGACATGAACGGCATTGACAAAGCCATGTCCGAATTGGAAAGCGCCGATTACGAAGAAGACGCAGATTTAGTTGCGTGGTTAAAAGAAAAAATCAGTGTATCGGAAATAGCGGAAGCGGCTCAGCGGATTGCGCGTTACGAAGGGGTTAAATAAATGGCAAACCTGAAAAAAATTATTGTTGTAGACGATAATATCGAAAACCTGACTGCTCTTAAAAATACGCTGAAAGATATATACGAGGTATACCCGGTCAACTCCGCGATAAAGATGTTTGATCTGCTGGAACATGTCACGCCCGATTTAATTCTGCTGGACGTAGAAATGCCGGAAATGAACGGTTACGAAGCCGCGAAAAGGCTGAAAAACGATACTCAATTCAGGGAAATACCTATTATATTTCTTACTGCCATGAATGACGCGGAAAGCGAAATGAACGGCTTGAACATCGGCGCCATTGATTATATACACAAACCCTTTGCCGCCCCGCTGCTTTTACGGCGGATAAAAACACATATGTCCCTGATTGAACATCAACTGGAAGCGCATAACGCTTCCCGCGCCAAGGGGGAGTTTTTGTCCCACATGAGCCATGAAATACGCACTCCGTTAAACGCCATTATTGGCATGATAAACATTGCGGTAAATACAGATGATCTTCAAAAAATAAAGTATTGTCTGCAAAGAGCGGGCAGCGCATCAAAACATCTCTTGAATATTATTAACGATATTCTTGATATGTCCAAAATCGAAGCGAATAAATTTGAGCTTTCGTACAGTGATTTTAATTTTGAAAAAATGCTGATGGATATTATCAATGTAACAAATGTCCTTGCCGAAGAAAAAAATCTGAATTTTACCGTTATTTTAAACACCAATGTCCCGTCATTTGTAATCGGTGATGAATTAAGATTTTCGCAGGTTGTTATGAATTTGCTTAACAATGCAATCAAATTCACACCGGAAAACGGCAAGGTTGTATTAAGGGTTGAAAAGATAGCTGAGTCGGGCGATGAGATTACATTAAGGACAGAAATCGCCGATAGCGGCATTGGGATTACGGAAGAACAGCAGAAACGACTTTTTACATCTTACAATCAGGCAGACAGCAGTATCTCAAAAAAATTTGGCGGTACGGGGCTTGGCCTTGCTATTTCCAAACAAATTGTGGAACTTATGCATGGGGAAATATGGATTGAATCGAAACCTAACCATGGCTCAAAGTTCATATTTACAACAAAAGTAAAAAAGGGAAATGGCAAAGCGGATATGCGGTTGTCCGCAAAAATAAACAGAGACGAACTGAGAATTCTTGCAGTTGACGATTCCGAAGAAACAAGAATGTATTTTTCCCATGTTATGGAGGCGTTTAATCTGCCGTGCGATATCGCCTGCAGTGGAAAAGAAGCTCTGGAAATGATGAAAGACGCGGCAGATAAACCTTACAATTTATTTTTTGTCGACTGGCAAATGCCCGACATGGACGGAATTGAGCTGACAAGAGAAATAAAAAAAATTACCGGTGACAAATCGTTTGTAATCATGTTCTCCATGGCCGACTGGGGAAGTATAGAGAAAGAGGCTGTTGCCGCCGGCGTAAAACAATTTCTCCCCAAACCCCTTTTCCCGTCTGTGCTGATAAACACTATCAATGAATATATTGAAATAAAAACGAGCCATATTTACGGCAGGCCGGGAACAATAGAAACTGATTTTGACTTTAAGGGACATACAATATTGGTTGCGGAGGACATTAAAATCAACATAGAAATTCTGGCTACGTTTCTGGAAGAGACGGGGATTTCCATTGATTTTGCCGAAAACGGAGCAAACACGGTTTCCATGTTTCAGATGCACCCCGACAAATACGCT
>JAIRUC010000215.1 GCA_031254615.1 Treponema sp.
CGGCATTCGGCTTCATAGTTGATAATCTCGCTTCTTTTTCCGTACGCGCGGCAAACGCCTATTGTCATTCTTGGAAAATCGATCATTTCATAGCCCTGAGGGATTTCCGTTCCTTCCGGTACAAACATACCCATCCAATGTTCAAAAGCGCCGTCTTTTTCCCTTATAAGGCTGATATACGCATCCCCGCCTTCAAAAAATGTTTTATAATCAATATCAGATTGTTTTTCGATATTGTTAAATATGTTATTTATCTGCCAGTTGTCCAGCAAGCAAAGGATATTTTGCGGATCAGGGGCTTCATCATATTTTTTGCCGATAAAACGCAGCGCCGGAAGCTTCTGTTTGAAAATTTTTTTAATTCCCGAAGGAATAAATGAAGGAAATTTTAATAATGTTTTTTTTATTACCGGCGCAAACCATTCCCATATTAAATAACCTTCTTTTTTATAGGATATATCGACTTTGTTAATATTTATTTTTTTCCGTTCCAAAAAATATTTTTGATCTTTATCGTCCATAAAATCATCAATAGCCTTAAACATTTCATCACCGCAGTGCATATTGAGTTCACCTATATTCCGACCGATAAAACGAAACTTGGCGCATATTGAAGTTTCAAAAGTAAAAGGATCAAAACCTTCGGGAATATGCTCCAGTGCCTTCACCTGAATTGCCGGCATGGCAAATGAATAATCAGCATCCTCTCCGGCGGTTCTTGAGATATATACAAAGTCACGCAAGTTCACAGTGTTTTTAATTTTTTTGAGTTCGTATTTTTCGATGTAGTCATCTGAAGTACAGGTAATAGACAACACGTCACGGCACGGAATTCTGACGATTTTGCCTATGGCGTGGAACTGCGGAACAATTACTATTTCCGGTCCGAACATAATGCCGTCCAAACATTTTTGCGAATCAAAAAGATTTAACGGCGGAGTAATTTTTAATATTTTTCCTGTTTTGCGCAAATCGCCGGGAGTTATTCCGTACTCGCGCCTGAAACTTCTTATGTATGACTGTTCATATTCAAAATCATAATCCAGCGCAATGTCCAGAACATTCAAACCGGTATTAAGCAGATCATCAATGCTTGACGCCAATTTACGGGAACGTATGTAAGAGGCAAGGGATTGCTTAAAAGCAAAACGAAATAATCTGCACAAATGACCTTCCGAAAAACCGTATTTTTTCGAAAGTGCGGACGAGTTGATATTGTCTTTGATGCCGTTTTCAATATCGAGTAATATATTTTCAAGTAACTCATACGGTTTAAGCATTTTGTCCGCCAGTGATCACTATGGACGTCCTTCATTAATCGCTTCACGAACGTTAAATGAACCGGGTTTGCCGCGGTAGAGTTTTCGTAATTCCTTAAATCTTTCCATCGCTTCCTCCCGAGTCATTTCACTCTCTTTTTCAATAGGAGTAATTCTTGCTACAGGTTTTCCGTGCTTTGTTACGATATAATCTGTGCCGTGTTTGACTTTCTCAAGAATTTGCGAAAAATGAGTTTTAGCTTCAAAAGCTCCGATTAGCTGAGCCAATATATCCCTCCAAGATAAGTCAATCGGAAGCCAAAAACACCGTTCCCTTTTGGTTACCTGCCGCAAGGGTTTCCAGACTGCGGGGTTTGCCGCCGTTTGCGAGGATTGCGGGGATGCCGTAGCTTAAAGCCAGTTTAGCGGCGTCAAGTTTTGTGGCGATGCCGCCTGTGCCGAAATTGTTTGCCGCGCCAATGCTGATGGTTTTTTGCACAGCGTCAATGTCCCGCACTTCTTCGACAAGAACGGCGTCGTTATACTCTTTTGGGTTTTTGTCGTATAACCCGTCAATGTCGCTGAAAAGAATTAGCAAGTCGGCGCTCCAAAGAATTGCCGACCTTGCGGCAAGCGTATCGTTTTCGCCGATTTTTATTTCTTCTACCGAGACAGTGTCGTTCTCGTTGATGATGGGAATGATACCTTCATCTACCAAGGTGAAAAGAGTGTTCCGCATATTGAGAGTTCTGTTACTGTCGTTAAAATCATCGCGGGTCAGCAGTATTTGTGCAATGTGCAGGCCGCATTGTTCAAACGCGCGGCTCCATTCTCTCATAAGTTCTACCTGCCCGACAGCACATAACGCCTGCCTGTAGTGAATATCCTTTTTCCGCGCCCATTTGTCCATTGTAGAAAGTCCCGCTACCTGCGCGCCCGAAGAGACAATGACAATCTGCTTGCCTTTTTTCATCAGTGCGGCTGCCTGATCCGCAAATTCCAAAAGAAAAGCGGAATTGATTTTTCCCTCACTGTTGGCAAGAGTATTTGAACCAAACTTAAATATAATTTTACGCGCGTCCGCTATAAGCTGTGAAATCATTTTAACTCCGTATCTGCCCGCTGCCGTTGATAAGGTATTTTATCGTGGTAAGCGCTTCAAGACCCATCGGCCCCCGTGTGTGGAATTTTTGAGTGCTGACTCCAAGTTCCGCGCCAAAGCCGAATTCTCCGCCGTCTGTAAATCGTGTCGATGCGTTGACATACACGCAGGCGGCGTCCACCTGTGAACGGAATTCCTGCGCCGCGATTAAATCGTTGGTGAGGATCGCCTCTGAATGTTTTGTCCCGTAACGGTTGATATGAGCGATTGCCTCATCACGAGAAGAAACCGTTTTTACCGCTAAAATGTAATCGAGAAATTCTGTCGCCCAGTCTTCTTCAACAGCGTCTTTGATAACAAGTCCGGCAGGCGCCGCACCAATAGCGGCTTTTGCCGCACTGTCGCAGCGCAGTTCGCATTTTC
>JAIRUC010000227.1 GCA_031254615.1 Treponema sp.
GCTTCAGGCCATGACATCAAAAAGCGATGAAGTTCTTTTGATGGCCTTAGAATATGGTTTTTTTCTGCTGTATCCTCCGGTCCCAAATTGCCGATTGTTTTAAGAAGGGCGATAGCGCGTAGTACCTTGTGTACCTGAAAATCTTCCGGTTCAAGAAATACGGAATTATCAAGGAACGCGAGGGGAAGATTGAGCTTCCGGCTTATATCCACGGCCTTGATGCTGGTAGGGGTAATCGCCGCATACAAATGCTTAACTTGCCCGGCCAGATACTTCAAAGCCTTTATATCAGATGAGGCTAAAACCAGCCCGCCTGATTGTTCTCGCAGATAAGGCAGTGGGTTAAAATGCTCTTTATCCTTATTCCGTATTGTCAACAATTCGCATAACCGGGCGAATCCCGCCCGGTTTTCTACAAAACAATATACAGCCGGATTACAATTTTCCCCAATGGTAAGAGCAGCGCCAATAATCGGCCTAATTCCCTTCTCTTTGGCCTCTTCAAGAAAAGTATGTACTCCATAAAAATTATTAAGATCGCAAATCGAAATTGTTTTAATCCCATACAATATAGAACGGTCAAGAAGCTTATCCGGCTTATGAACTCCATAGAGAAAAGAATATCCTGAAACAAGCCCAAGCCTAGTTTGCATAACCAGAACCAGTAGTTAAAAGGCGTTTGCCGCCTTGTATTGAAGATGACGCCAATACCAGCCCTCTTGATATTTTCTCCGTTCCGTATCTGTTCTGTATCCTGTCTACCGCCTCTTGCAGCTTTCTGTCTTTCGTTTCCGTTTCAGGTTCAAATAGATCCGGCTGATACCCCAGGGGAGATAAGTCCTCAAAACTGATGCCGATGGAGCGTAACCGTAACCTGCGGTTCACAGTCTTTTTATAAACGGTGTAAACCACCGTCATTATTTCGCTGTCCGTTACTAAGGGACGTTTCGTTTTTTCAAATCCTTGAGCTTCAACACCGTCACTATACCTGACCATAAGACGGAGCGTTCTCATTCCCATCTTCTCATTCCTCATTGCTAGTCCCCCATTTTCAACAAGGGTTTCCATTGCTCCCTTTATCGCCGCCTCTTCAATGGTGTCCGCATCAAAATCGGCTTGCCGCGTTATGCGATGAGCCCCGCTTCGTTCTTCCACTCGCGAGCTGTCAATTCCCAAAGCCATATCCCGGAGCAACGGCCCCTGTTTGCCAAACAGGGCTAAGGCTTCCGTTGTCGAAAGCGCGGCAATCTCCCCAATCTCCCGGATACCGGTAACCGCTGCTGTATTCATGAGTTTAGGCCCGATGCCCGGTAATATCTTCACGTTCTGATGGGATAAAAATTCCGCTTCGGTTCCGTTATTTATTTTTATTAGTCCGGTAGGCCGTATTGTCCGTGTAGCAACCTTCGATACCAATTTATTGCTTGCTACCGCACCGGCGGGTTTTATATCCGTCTGCTCTAAAATCTCCCTGAGTATGCGGCTGGAACAGTCACAGGGCGGACCGAAAATTCTTGTAGTGCCTGTTATATCTAAATAGAGGTTTCCTACACAGTCATTTTCCCATACAGGCGCATACACAGACACAACCCGCTCTAGTTCGCTATTCATCATGCTATAAGCCGGAACGTCAGGAGGAAGAATAGTTAAATCCTTTACCCGCTTTTCCGCTACGGCTAAGGCCATGCCTGGTGTAATCCCTTGCTTAATTGCTTCAGGCGAGCAGTCCAGGGCAAGACTTCGGCCTCCGGTTGCCCCTGCAATCACATAAGGCCGTCCTTGTAGGCTTTTATCTTTAATCGCCGCGACCGCCGCACGAAAACCGATGATGTTAAGATGGCAAACTGCTCTTTCCCCCATTGTTCATTTCCCTTCCCTCCCGGTCAGTTATTAAGCCTATTTTCCTCAACATTTTTTCGAGTGTTTGCGCATTTCGAGCAGCTTTTCCGTTTGGATGGTTATTAAAATAAACCAGTATTCGTTGGGCTTGCTCTGTTATTCGTTTTATCCGGCCTACCCACGCCTCAACTTCGCTGTCTGCATAAAGATAGTCGTACCTGGCGTGGCCGTCTTTACCCCACCAAGCTTCTTTATTCCTGCCATGAAGCCGTATATAGGCCAGCGGCGAAGTAACCACGTCCATAGAAGGGGGGAGTTTAGGTAAATCGGGCATATCAAGGGAAACCAGTGACACATTCCGGCTTTTCATAGTCTCGATAACCTTTTCGGTATACCAATCGACAGTGCGGAATTCCACCGCTACCGGGACGCCCTGAAAATAGGTCAATAGCCTATCCAGATATTTTCTGTTTTCCGGGGTGTAGTGAAATTTATAGGGGAATTCAAATAAGACAGCCTCAAGCCGCTTCGCTTCTAAAAGCGGCTCAATCGCCTTTAGGTACTCTGTTGCTTCTCCTTCCCATTTATGGGCCTCAATTTCGTGCGTTAGCGTTTGGTGGGCCTTTATAGAGAAAGTTAGATTAGGTCCCCCATCGGACAGCATTTTCGCCAGTTTCGCGGCTTCCGGTTTCTGGTAATAGGAGAAATTAAGCTCAACAGTCGGGAAAAGCTCTGAATAACAAGCGAGGTAGTCCTTTTTCTTGGTTCCCTCTGGATAAACAGGCCCCACCCACTCATCGTAGTAGTACCCGCTTGTGCCGATTATAATTTCCGCCATAAAAACCCCTTTACAAACTTTTCAATGTAGTATATATTTATATTCAGTATAGTAAATACTATACTGAATTATCGAGGTTGTCAATGGCTGGAGAGACAGAAAGATATAATTTAATCAGAGAAAAATCAGGGCTTTCAAAAAAAAGCTTTGCTGAAAGCCTGGGGCTTTCAAATTCGATGAATTATCAAATTATGACAGGCAGAATCAAACTTCCCCGCGATCTGCTGGATAGGCTTGCTCAGGCACATAATGTCAATCTCCATTGGTTTCTTACCGGAGAGGGGCCATCCGGCCTTGAAGCTAATACCGTAGAAATCGAGCTTTTTACCCAGGAAGCCGCTGCCGGAAGCGGCAAAGAAATAGAGGAATATGCTGAAAAACAGTACATCCCTATGCTATATGACTTTTTACGCCCCCATAACCCCAAAAACCTAAAGGCCGTCCATGTGTCAGGCGATAGCATGATTGGTGAACACATAAACGATGGCGATATAGCGATTTTCAATACAAAACTGACTGAAGGGAACGGCATATATGTGGTATCTGTAGGCAGCACTCTTTTGGTTAAGAGGGTGGATTTTGACCCTGCCAACAAAACTATAGAACTGATAAGCGCAAACCCCGCATACGAAACCCGCCGTTTTTCAGGTTATGAACTGGAAAATATAAAGGTTGAAGGGCGGGTTGTGGCTTGTTATCACAAGTTATAAGCAGAAAAATAAAGGAGTATGAAAATGACTGAAGATGAACAATTATTGGAGAATACCTTTTTTAGTGAGGAGTTATCTGTTTCTGAAAATCATCAGATATTTGATACAGATTATTTTGAAAAACCGGAAATTTACTTACCAATAAGCCCTTATAGCCTGGCTTTATTGGAAAAAGTAAAATCGGCTTTTAAAAATGCCGGATGGGAAGGTACAGGCGATTTAGGTATAATGTATGTAAAACCGTTTACGGTCAATCTCCCGCCTGATAAAGTATCCCATGATAAAACAGGTTCCTTTATTTGGCACGTTAAGGAAGCGGACAATGGCAAATCCTTTATAGGTACTTATCCCAAATCGTTAAAATCTGTTGCCGAGCGTTCTGAAACAATCAGCGTTGATTGAAATTATGCTTTCAATTTGCTACCTTGTAATACAATGACTAGACCGAAAACAAAGCCGGAAGCTAATGCTACTCCAAAAAAGCAAACTACAAAAGAAAAGAAACCAGCTAAAGCAGACGTAAAATTAACGACCAAAAAGAGAATTCCAAAACCTTCTGATCTCCCTAAAGAAATCTTAAAATGCTCTTTTTGCGGTCATAGCGTAGACGCTTCAAAAGTATTGATTGCTGGGCCTTCTCCATATAGTTTTATATGTGATAATTGCGTTGAAATATGCGTTACTATATTAACGCAGGAATACCCTGTTGATTGGCA
>JAIRUC010000017.1 GCA_031254615.1 Treponema sp.
ACAGGAGCGGGAAAATCCCTGTGCTACCAGATACCGGCTCTTATGATTGAAGGGATGACAATCGTTATTTCGCCGCTTATTTCCCTGATGAAAGATCAGGTCAGCGCGCTGAAAGAAGCGGGCTGCGGGGCGGCTTTTCTTAACAGTTCTTTAAGCGGCAGGGAATACTCGGACACGATGGAGCAGATAATGAGCGGCGAAATTAAACTGCTCTACATTGCGCCGGAACGCCTTCAAAGGGCGGATATTTATCAATTTGCGGATAACGGCGTCCCGCTTGTTGTAGTGGACGAGGCGCATTGCGTGTCACAGTGGGGACATGATTTCAGAACGAGTTATCTGCAAATCACGGATTTTATCAGAAACATTAAACCGCGGCCTGTAGTTGCGGCTTTTACCGCGACCGCAACCATTAACGTAAGGGAGGACATCCGCGAATTGCTGGCGCTTCGCAGCCCCCTTTCCGTAAACACCGGCTTTGACAGACCTAATCTTTATTTTGAAGTGCAGAAGCCGCAGGACAAAAAAAACGCGCTTTTGGAATATCTTAACAAGCGTAAGGAAGCAAGCGGTATTATTTATTGCGCTACCAGAAAAACTGTGGACGAAACCTGCCGCCTTCTTATCAGCCGGGGTTTTAACGCGGCTCCTTATCATGCAGGCCTGGATGACGAAGAGCGCAGAAAAAACCAGGATGATTTTATTTATGACCGGAAAACAATTATGGTTGCAACTAACGCCTTTGGCATGGGGATTGACAAGTCAAACGTGTCATTTGTCATTCATTACAATATGCCCAAAAATATCGAAAGCTATTATCAGGAAGCCGGCCGCGCCGGACGTGACGGCTCTCCCGCGGACTGCGTGCTTTTGTACAACGGTCAGGATGTTCGGATAAATCAGTTTCTTATAACACATGACGAAGATGAGGAAGACGGGGAAGACGCCGAAATTCAGGCGCACAACCTGGAACTGCTTAAACAGATGACTTTTTACGCGACCGGAAACGATTGTCTTCGCCGCCGCCTGCTTGCCTACTTCGGCGAACAATCTCCGGAAAGCTGCGGTAACTGTTCAAATTGTCTGACAGAATACAGCGAGACTGACATTACTGTGGAAGCGCAAAAAATCGCTTCCTGCGTATACCGCCTTAGACAGAGGGGACGCAGTTTCGGCAAAACCATGATCATTGATATTTTGCGCGGCAGTAAAAACGAAAAAATCCTTCGCTTTGGTTTTGACACTCTCAGTACATTTGGCATAATGTCCGGCACAAGCGCGCACCGGATCCGCCTCATCTTTGATCATCTGATTAATGAAGGCTTCCTGCTGCAGGAAGAAGGTGAGTATCCGGTAATAACACTTGGCCGTGCGCAAGGGCTGTTAAGTGAAGAAGAGCGCGTTTTTATGAAACTGCCGCAGGAGCGTGCGCAGGGGCGCGAAAAAACCCACGATGAAAAAATACCAAAGAAAACCGGCGTAAAATTCACTGTTAAGCAAAAACTACCCGATGACATTGACGAAGTTCTGCTCGACAAACTGCGAAAGCTGCGAAAAGAAATCGCCGCAAAGGATTTTGTTCCCGCATACATAGTTTTTTCCGACGCAAGCCTTAGGGATATGTGCCGCAAAAAGCCGATTTCGCTGACTCAATTTTCCGGCGTTAACGGCGTCGGCAGTATAAAGCTGGAAAAATACGGAGAGGCCTTTACCGCTCTTATTCGGGAATATTGCGAAAATACACTATGAAACAAGGCAAAATATCATGATATCAATTTTCGTTCTACTGCGATGCGGATAAGATCAGCCAGATTTTCCGCGCCCAATTTGTAATTGATGTTGTTAATAACCATTTTTACCGTATTAACCGAAAGATTCCGTGCGGAGGCGATTTCTGTACGCGAAAGACCGTGGGAGATATCAGTGAGAATTTCAGTCTCCCTTGGAGACATGACAATACTGTCCGTCGCGCCGTTAGCTTGCATATATTTTGCGATGATATGGGAGCGGCGTTTTGCGTAAGTGGCAGACTTGTGATTTATGTCTTCCAGCCATGAAGCGGGAATTACTTTGCCGGATTCTTTTTGCATGGCGGCAGTAAGGGTGCGCATATCTTTTCCCATTTCGATAAAAGGCATTACAATTTCGTTGGGGGAGGCGGCTTTGTACGCTTCTTCAAATGCGGTAAAGGCTTTCTCTTTGTTCTTCATTTTATAGTGAATGCAGGCTTCCATTGCCAGCAATTCTATCCGGCCGAATAAAATCGATTCCCGCCGTTTCATTTCTTCGATGTACGCCAGCAAAGGAGAAAAATTCCGTGTCGCGTAACAAAACCGCGCTTTTATTTGATTCCCGAAATTTTCGATAAAGCCGGGGTGGATGTAAGGTGAAAAGTCTTCTTTAAGCCAGTCAACTGTTTTTTCCGGCAGACCGAGAAAACAATAAAACCATGAAAGAGAAATATCATAATCAATATAACGGGTAATGTATACAGTTTCGTCTAACAGGGCTTTTGAATCTTTCCGCGACTGTTCCGCAAGAGCGTAATCCCCCTGAGAAACGGCGATACGCAGCATATAGAGCAGCGTCCTATGTATAGCTCCAAATTGTCTGTACGGCCTGGCTTCTTTAATCGCAAGAGATAATAAAGGAACCGCAGCGGCGGCATTACCCCGGTAGAAATTTAATTCCCCCCGCGCCA
>JAIRUC010000041.1 GCA_031254615.1 Treponema sp.
ATGGTCTTAAGGTTTGCTTCTTTTAGATCGCCGCGAACAAAATCAAAACTGTCGGTATAGACATGGTCTTTTTCAGGCGCTGTAATAAGAACTATTTCCGGGTATGTAAGATCAATGGCGAACTTGAGCCATTCGGAGGTTTTCGTCTCTTTACCATCGGTGTCAGAATAAATTTTGTTGGAAGCGTCATCAACCACCCTGATTTGAATATACTTAGCATCCGATTCTTTACCCAGACCCGCACTATGATCGGCAGTTATTTTTTGCAGGTTAAAGTCTTTAGTGCTGATTGAAAGCTCGTCCACGCTCAACGAAATTGCCGTTAGCGTTTTCCAGCCTTTGTCTTGGTCTGGGACGTTGTCGTCGTCATCAAGGTCATTAAGGTCATTTTTTTCCTCATCATTCTTTGCAAAACGGTATGAAATTGAGGTTGTCGAAAGTTTGTTGTCATCTCTAACAGCAAGTTCAATGGAATAATTTTCACCCATAAAGGCGTTTTCGATATTTTGGCTTTCTATTTTCGGCTTGTCGGTGTCCTGATCCACATTGAGGAGGATTTTTGAATAGCCTATATTTCCGGCATTGTCCATGGCCACAATATAAAACCACAGTTTGTAAGGAGTATCTGCTGCTGCGGCATCCCGTTTATGAGTCTGAAGGGTCAGGATATACGCGCCATCTTTAGGCTCAATATTAATCAGGGGATGGCCGTTGTCGCCCGAAGGAACTGCGATAGGATTATCAATAACTTTATCAAAGTATTCGGCGTCCTCTCTTGCAAAAAGATATTCACCGAAACTTTTGCCGATGTTTACCTCCTTTGATTTCCAGACTGTATAATACTCTTCTTTTACATCTTCGTTTTTCAGGAAAAAATACTTTAATTGCGTGTAACCTGTATCTTCATCAACAGCGCTGCCCTGAGCGTCAAATAAACTAACGTTTATCTGTACGGTCTTGTTGACGGTCCAGCGGCGGTAAGAATCAGCCGTACCGTAATCGTGCGTGTTATTATTGGGAGCATCCTCCGTCGCAGTTTCGTTGATTCTGTCCTGGCTGTAGAAGGGGTTTATGCTGGTAACATTGGTTACCGGGGGCACGTCGTCAATGTAGACAGTCAGGGATTTAGTACCTGAGGACCCAGAGTCCCCTATGGCTCTGACGGTAAAATTATAATTCCCATTTTCAAATTTTATATAGGAATAAGCATCCTGGGGAACATCATTAACGTCATCAATCTTCACGGCTTCAGATCCGATTGACATACAATAATAGGTTTTTCCTGCCTCGACCTTAAAATCACCTGACATTGCTCCGGAACCAGTACTGCTGCCGGTTAATCTTTTAAGGAGCACCTGTTTTCTGTCTTTACTGGTAACTGTAAATTCCATTTCTGTAATATATTTATCCATATCGCCCTGGACAACAGCCTCGGCTTCAATAGTAAAATCGCCGCGCTGGTATATCTCTTTTTCGTCCGGATGATATATGTAGACGAGCGGAGGCGTTAATTCAGTCGTTAATTCCACTCTTAAAAATTCAGGATCATTACTGTAGGCATCTTTAGGCCATTCTACCGGTTTCCCGTGAATATCCTGCGCCCTCAATTTCAGACGATAAAAACCGGGTTCAAGCCCATTTCCGACTTCCGCTTCCTTTGGGTTTCCATCGGAGTCACGGTAACGCAGATAATAGCGGAAAGAACCGCCCTTATCGCCGGTATCATCACTGTCGCTCTGTACTTTGCCTTCGTCAACAAAAAGCCATCCGCCGCCGGCGTCAAAAGTGTTTGATGTTACTCCCGCCCAGCCGGCGTTGGCCTTGTAATCCGAGGGTTCACTAGCTCCCTCTTTCCATAATTTTATCTGAGGATAACCTCTTCTGACGCCTGCAAGGTCCTCAAAAACTCCCATTATATAGTTATCTGTAACCACCAGCGGCGGAACAGCGTTTTCTAATTCATGCTTATTGTATTGAATTACTTTATCGACATTGACAGGCCTGGCTTTTGGAATCTGCAAGCTGATGAGAGACGGATTATTCTTGACGGTATAGACCAGTTCCGGGGTTGTGGTTGTATTTCCAGCATTGTCTACCGCTGTAACAACAACTTTAAGAGCGCCGTCGGCCATGGGAACGGGAGGGTCTTCTCCTAACGGATTCATAGTATCAACATCCAAAGTATATAATCCCGTTTCCGGATCAAATGGAACATTTATGTTTTCTCTTGTTTTTTCAATTAGTTTTCCGTCATCATCTAAAACATAGTAAGTATATGTCGCAGTAACGGATTTGATACCCTGCTTAACCGTTGCTTCAACGTAAATAGTTTCAGTTCCGCTGATAAAGGCGCCTGGGCCTTTTCCGTAATCTTCGGTTACAATAATATTGATAACCGGCGACGGGGTCGGAAGTGGAACCTGGGACCCTAAAGCATTAGGGCTGTCACAGGTAGTTAACACAATACCCGCCAAAATTGAAAAAGCACATAACGTTAAAAATTTACGCATAAATCCTCCAAAAAAAAATTATATCGATAGAAAAAATGTACGTTTAATTTAGTATTATTATCTATAATTATAATTCTCTTTCGGTATATTATCAATTTTTTTAAAATAGTGTTTTTTTTTGATATAACACCACATATAGCGTTATGCTTAATGTAACACCCTATATATAGCGTAGCAAGAGCAAATTATGTAAAATACCGTGATAACCTCGATCCTGTCAAAATTAAACGTACATTTAATTTTGACATAAAATTTTAGAGATGAGGAGCGGGAATTTTTATTTACTGCGTTCGGCGAAGGAATAACAACTCCAAGCGACTTTATCTTTGAGTTTGGCGACTTCTCATTTGTCGGCGAAGAATACCGTGTGCAGGTTGTGAAAAACTTTCTTGGAGGTGGCGGGAGTTGAACCCGCGTCCCAATACGCGAAACATAAACGTCTACAGATTTAGCCGTTTATTAAATTGTAGGGACGGGCTTGGCTAAACGGCGCGCGGCCTGTCCTTATTCCGGGAAATCTTATCATGCTGTCTCCGGAAGCGGCAGCATAACCAGCTCTGATTGCGACGCGGGAGTTGTTCCTCAGAGCGGCGGAACAGTCCCACGCGATTACGCAGCTAAGGCGTATTCGTATCTGTCAGTGTTGGCAGATAAATTTTTGCCCGATCAGGAGACGAGCGCTCCATCTGCAGTCTATACCCCGAAGACGTACCAGTCGAAACCGGTGCACCCCCCAAACAAATAATATCACATCGCGGCGAAAAAATCCAACTGTATTTTAGAAAGTACGCTTCAGCCTTTTAAAAATTTTGTAACAATTATAACACAGAACAGGCATTTTTTCGAGACAATATTTTTTAGAACATTTTTTTGATTTTTCATTCTTTTTGCGATATAATGGGCGTATGATGTCTACTCCAACACATTCAGCACCGGTTCTGACAGAAGAAGAGGAACTTCTTGTCGGAAAGGTAGAGGGTTGGCTTAAAGAAGAGAATCCTGAATATTATAATATAATACACGACAGATTTCGGCGGTTAAGAAATCTGGGAAGCGCGGTTTTTGATTATCCTTCAATAAAAGAAACAAAATATGTAAGAGATGTTCTGGTAAATGAACACCAGCTTACCGAGTCCCTGCTTGCTTTTTCCTCTACGTCCCATCTGCTCAGGATTCCTTCCAAGGTGGCAGCTTTACGCAGTTTTTTAATTGCGAAATTTCACGCTTTCTCGCTGCTTTCTCAGCTTACCGAAAAAAATAATGATTTTCATGTTCCGGCAAAAAACATTTCCTTTTTTGTGGTTTTTACTTTAATGGCGGAAGAAGTGTATTTTTCATGTCTGGAAGACCCGGCATTTTCGACTAACACAAAAAACAGGCTGGTGGACGATTTAATTTCTCTTTGGGACAGCGGTACGGATCAACGCAGTATCCGCCACCTTATGGCGTTATCTTCCCTTTGGACCGCGAGGGATTCTTCGCCGCCGATTTTGGGGACAATGGACGGTAACACGGAACTCTTGAGGATTTCAATTGATATGGGCACCGATACCGAATGGGAAGATTTTTTGAAGGAAGAATCCACCAATGATTATACCAGATGGGCGCTGGAAGAATTTCTTTTTGGTCTTACTTACGAGGAAATTTTACAGGTTAGAAGCAGATTAAAACGTTTTGGCGTAACAGCCGTAAGTTATGACGAAGTACGCACTTATCTGGATTCCAAACCGGTTTATTCGGTGGTAAATAATGTTGATCCAAGGGCTGTTTACGATTTCTTTGTTGAAAGGCGCGATACCTGCGCTCTGCGCAAAAGAGTTGCCGCTCCCGGGCCCTTTCATACTCTGGAAGAAATTTACCTGAAATACCGGATTATTCTTGAGTCAACTTAATCACTGATTTTCGTATTTTTGCACTTCATCAATTAAATGTTCTATTATAACTCCGGCTTTTTTAAACATTTCTATTGATTCTTCGCCGGCATGATAACGGCGCTGGCATACAACACGTTTTATTCCGCAGTTGATAATTAACATGGCGCACGTTCTGCATGGGGTCATGCGGCAGTAGAGAGTAGCCCCGTCAATGGAGATTCCCATTTTGGCGGCCTGGCATATTGCGTTTTGTTCGGCATGGACGGTTCTGACGCAATGAGTGGTTTCCTTTCCGTCTTCATGAAGCATCTTTTTGAATTGATGCCCAACATCATCGCAGTGCGGAAGTCCTACCGGAGAGCCTACATAGCCTGTTACCAAAAGCTGCTTGTTTCTCGCAATCACGCAGCCGGAACGCCCCCGGTCGCAGGTTGCTCTTTTTGCAATCGCCTCGCAAACTTCCATAAAATATTCATCCCAGCTTGGCCTTTTATATTCGCTCATTTTGCCCTCCGGTATCAATCTACAGGTATTTTTATTGTTCTTCAATATGCTGTTTTTCGCGTTGATTTATCATATTTCTTGTTCTTTTATCCGAAAAAGCGCAAATTTACCTTAAATTTCAGGTGTGGAAACGGGTAATTTCTGCCGATAATGAAGAGCCGTGAACTATCTACAAAAATTTATTTATTTATTTGTTTTTGCAGCTATTCTGAGCTCCGGAATGCTTGCAGCGGAGGAATTGATCCATGTAGTAGGAAAGGGCGAAACGATTTATTCTATCTCCCGCTTTTACCGTGTTACACCGGATGAACTTATGAAGCTCAACAGTATTAGCGATCCTTCCAAATTGCAGACAGGTAAACGGCTTACAATACCTTCTTCCGCCTTTTCAGATATTACGATTACAACGAATCCTCCGGCTCCTGCCGTTCAAGCCCTGACCGATTACCGGGTCTTAAAAGGGGACACGCTTTTCAGCATAGCAAAAAAACATGACATCAGTCTTCAGAGACTGCAGGAAATAAATAATTTTTCTTCCAGCCATGTAATCAAAGTTGGCGATATTGTAAAAGTTCCCGGTCAGCCCAAATCAAATACCGCTCAATCCGCACCTGCGCCCGGAAAAAGTACAGGTACTACCGGTCTTCCGGGAATTCTTGCACTGCGCTGGCCTGTAAACGCAAAGGAAATTTCTTACATGACCGGGCAGATGGGCGTTGTTGTAGAGGGCGAAATTAACGAAGCGGTCAAAAGCCTGACGCAGGGGAAAGTAATTTCCGCAGGTCCCTGGCGTAAATTTGGGAAGGTGGCAATTGTTGAAGTGGCGGGAGGATATTTTTATATGTATGGCGGCTGCGATACTCTGTCGGTAAATGTCGGGGACAAAATATCTCCGGGGACAGAGCTTGGAAAGCTGGGCGTAAATGCCGTCTCCGAAAAGCCGCAGTTATTTTTTATGGTATTCCGCAGTGATATTCCCATTGATCCGGCCAAAGCTCCAAGAGCGGGCGGTAATTCAAGGACGTAAGAGGAGAATATGGCAGTAGAAGTTGAGAAAGCCGGGAAGCGTACCCGGAAACATCCGGAAAAAACTCATAAAAAAACAAGGGCTTATAAAGAGTCAGACCCGCTTGCCCTGTATTTCAAGCAAATTTCGCTGTTTCCTCTTTTAACATTACAGGAAGAACAAAATATCGGCGAAAAAATTATCAGCTTTAGATCCAAAATAAAAGCGCTTGAAGCCGAAAAGAAAAGAAATGAAGAAATTGACAATAGTGAAGAAACAGCTGCTATGGAACGGGCTCTTCTTTTCTATAAAAACAAAATGATAAATTCCAATTTGCGTCTTGTTGTTAGTATCGCCAAAAATTACCAGCACCGGGGGCTCTCCCTTTTGGATTTAATTGACGAAGGGAACATCGGGCTTATCGAGGCGGTAGAGCGGTTTGATTATACAAGAGGCTGCCGTTTTTCTACTTACGGCACATGGTGGATAAGGCAGGCGATTATCAAAAGCATTGCAGACAAGGGGCGCGTTATTCGCATACCAATTCATATGCTCAATACGATCAAAAAATGCTATTATGTCGCCAAACAGCTAACGCAGGATTTGGGACGCGATCCCAACGAAGAAGAGTTGTCCGAGTATTTGGGTGTTCCGGTTTCTAAAGTTAAAGAGATCGTAAAACTTTCGCAGGAGACGACAAGCCTTGACACGATCGTAGACGACGGAAATATGACCCGCCTGGCGGAACTGATAAAAGACGACGCAAGAGCCGAACCTTTTGAAATGGTTTTTTCCATGACTTTGCAGGAAACAATGAGCGACATACTTTCGCAGTTATCGGAAAGGGAAATGAAAATCATCCAGCTTCGCTACGGGCTGACCGGAGAAAATCCTCTTACTCTTGAAGAAACGGGAAAATATTTAGGTATAACCCGCGAGCGCGTCCGCCAAATTCAGGAAAAAGCCGTCTGGAAACTCCGCACCATGCGTGAACTGAAAATACTAAGAGAAAACGCTTAACTAACCGCTTCTTAAACTTGCGCCGGCTATCTGTCCAAAAAGCCTTCAATTCGTTATTATAAAGTATGAAACGGGGGCTGTTTTTCCCACTGCTAATATTTTTCGCTTTTCCGCTGTGGCCTTTGGAGCAGGTTGATGCAGCCGCAGATCAATTTTCTCTTGTCGGCATGAAGATCGCCGAGCTTATTGAGCGCTTTGGGCCGCCAACTGCTGTTTTTGCCGCCAGAGGCGGTGAGACTTGGCAGGACGATGTTGTTTTTCAATATAAAGGGGGAGATTTTTACATTTTTAAGGATCGTGTTTGGCAGGTAAAACTTTCAACCGCGCTTGGTATTAATTCAGGCGACCAAAAACAGGCGGCATTGCTTGTGTTGGGTGCAAGGGCGCAGGACAATGGAGATCATCTGCTTATGCCGGCAGACGGCAAGGATTGGCCGTTGATGTTTCGGGTAAACATTAACAGTGCGGGGCGTGTTGCCGCAATTTTTATTTACCGGCCGGATTTTTAAGGGGGGACTGTTTTGGCAAAAATTTGTTTGTGTCTAACAGCAAAGACCATCGAAAGAAATTTGGAAATTCTCAATAAATACCGCAAGTTTACGGATGTGGCAGAGCTGCGCGTAGACTGTCTTGATCCCGATGAACGCCTGCACATCCGTCGTTTTCCGGAGATTGCGAACTTACCCGTTATCCTGACAATCAGAAGGGATTCTGACGGAGGTCATTTTACAGGCGGCGAGGGCGCAAGGATAAGATTACTTGCGCGCGGGCTTGCCTTTGCAAATGCCGACAGAAGAAAGAATTTTGCCTATGTGGATATTGAAGAAGATCTTAACGTACCAAGTCTTGAAGAAGCAGCCCGGACTTTTGGAACCAGAATTATACGCTCATACCACAATATGGACGGGATTATTGACGATATTCCCGCGAAAATAAATTCTATGAAGCATGTTGGGGATGAAATTGTTAAAGTGGCAGTTAAAACCAATTCTACAAAAGATGTTATTCAGGTCTTTCGCGCGGCCAAAGGCTGTAACATTCAGGACAAAATTATTATCTGCATGGGACATTACGGTTTTTACTCAAGGATACTTTCCGAAAAATTCGGTTCTATTATGACTTATTCAAGCGCGTTATCTGAAACTGTAACTCCGGGTGCCGCGTGGCAGCTTGATGTTCAGGAGTTAAATGAATTGTACCATTTCCGCAAAATCACTAACAAGACAAAAGTTTATGGTATTGTCGGCTATCCGTTAGAAGCCAGCGTAAGTCCGGGGGCTTTTAATACGGCTTTTGGCATTGAAAATACCAATGCGGTATATATACCTTTTCCGTCAGATTCAATTAACGATCTTCTGGAACTTGCCGGAGAATTGGAAATTCAGGGGCTTGCGGTTACAGTCCCTTTCAAGGAAGCGGTGGTGCCCGTTCTTACGAGAGGCTCGGAGGCAGTACATTCCATCGGCGCGTGCAATGTTATGTATCGTTCTCCCGACGGCTGGTTCGGGGATAATACCGACAGTACCGGTTTTTCAACGGCAATCCTTGGTTTTATTGGCAAAAAAAATCTTAAGCGGAAAAAGATTACCGTTATTGGAGCCGGCGGTATGGCCCGCGCGATAGCCGCAGAAATTTTCCGTATTGGAGGTAAGGCCCTTATTTTGAACCGTACCGTTCACAAAGCCAGAAATATCGCGTCACTGTACAATTTTAGGTGGGGCGGTCTGGATGAACACGGAATTAAATTAATAGATAAATTTTCGGATATAATTATACAGGCCACATCGGTTGGAATGGAAGGATATGAGGATTTTGATCCTCTGGAACTCTACAGATTTTCGGGAAAGGAAGCTGTGATGGATTTGGTATATTGTCCTGCCCAGACGCCGTTTCTGAAACGCGCCGCTGCCGCCGGATGCAAAACTATTAACGGTTACGGTGTGGTAATAAGTCAGGTGTGTCATCAATATAAACAAATTATGGGCAGAGAAATCTCCCAACAACTTTTATCGCGGATTGTGAAGACAACTGGAGAAGGTACATGGAACAAGATTCGAGTAGGTTAATGAAAGAAGCTGCCGGTAAAGCCGCAGTAGATGCCTTAGTAAAAAGCGGCATGAAACTCGGCCTTGGCACGGGGTCTACCGCCGTTCACGCCGTTCGCAGAGTAGGCGAACTTTTGGCGCAGGGAGTGTTACGCGACATCAGCGCGTTTGCTACCAGTTTTCAAACGGAAATTGAATGTGAAAAATTGGGAATACCCGTATACTCACTCAACTCAAAAGAACTCAGCTGCGGGCTGGACATAACCATTGACGGCGCCGATGAAGTCGATCCTCAGAACCGCCTGATTAAGGGCGGCGGGGGAGCGATGTTAATCGAAAAGTTAGCCGCATATTCTTCAACATTATTCGCAATTATAGTGGATGAATCAAAGCTTGTGCAAAATATGGGAACCGGTTTTCCTGTTCCTGTTGAGGTTGTCCCATCGGCGAGAGTTCAGGCTGCAAGGGTATTTGAAAAACTTGGCGCATCTGTTATAATTCGGGAGGCGCTGCGAAAAGCAGGGCCGGTCATAACCGAGCATGGGAATTTAATTCTTGACATTCGCTTCGGCTCCCCGGTTGACCCTGTTACGATGGAAACCGAGTTAAATAAAACGCCCGGCGTTGTGGAAAACGGGTTTTTTACGGGAAATATCCCCGTAGTTTATATCGCCCATTCAGACGGAACAATAGAAACAAGAGGTGTAAAATGAAAGAAAATATAAAAGAAATTGCCTCCCGCGTGCGGGAACTGCGGGAAATCGAAGAGGTTTCCGTTGAAGCTCTGGCAAAGGAATTGGGTTTTGACGCGGCGGAGTATCAGGCATGGGAATCAGCGCAGAAAGATTTTCCGGTCGGCGCGCTGGTAGAAATTGCCGCGCACTTCAAGGTTGACTTGGCAGAACTTGTCACCGGAGCGGCTTCCAAACTTAAAACTTTTTGTGTTACGCGCGCAGGGCAGGCTCCCGAAGTCAGCCGCCGCCCGATGTACGGGTACTGGAATCTTGCTTTCAATTTTCACCGCAAAAAAGCCGAACCGTTTTTGGTTGAAGCGGCTCCCGAAACAGAGGGCAAGCCCATCAGCCTTAACACGCATCCGGGGCAGGAATTTAATTATGTGTTGGAGGGGCGGCTGCTGATTTCGATTAGCGGCCATGAGATTGAACTGGCGCCCGGCGACTGCGTATATTACGATTCCAACGAACCTCACGGAATGAAGGCGTTGGGAGGAAAAGCCGCCCGCTTTCTGGCGATTGTGCTTTAAATTGAGCGCGATGTCGCATAACAGTAGATAAGCGGCGTTTTAATGTCGCTTATCGCAATGGTATCTGCCGTTTAAATGGCAGATACCAAAATATAGGAGAAAAAAATGGCGCTGATAAATAAATATTTGCCTAAAACAGAATTTGAATCTTATGAAGATTTCTATAAAAATTTCGATATTACCTATCCCGAAGATTTCAATTTTGCCTACGATGTAGTTGACGAGCTTGCGAAGGAAAAAGGCGGCGCGCGCGCTTTCCAGTGGTGCGATGAAAAAGGAGCGGAAGCGGCCTTTACATTTGAAGAAATGAAAAATATGTCCAACCAGGCCGCCAATGTGTTACGCGAAGCGGGAATCGGCAGGGGCGATCCTGTAATGTTGATTCTGAAACGCCGCTGGCAATACTGGCCTGTAATTCTCGCCTTGCACAAGTTAGGCGCCATCGCCATTCCGGCGACGCATCTGCTTACTACCAAGGACATTGTTTACAGGTGCAATGCCGCCGACATAAAGGGAATTGTCTGCGTAGACGATCTCGATCTTATGTACCGCATAGACGAGGCGGAGGCGATTATGGAGCGTAGTTCCGAATCCAACGGGCTTACTCACCTGCGCTACAAGGCGTATATCCGTTCGGCGCAAACTCCAAAAGACCTCGATCCTGCGAAAGTTGTTTTGGAACGCTTTGACGAAAAACGAAAAACAGTGTACCCAACCGACGAATTTTTGAGCAGCGTAACAGACGGGCCCGTCGCCGCCTTTGGAGTAGAGCAGGGGGCGGCAAGCGGATTCGCTATGCCGGAACATCTGCTGCCGTGGACAGACTTCAGCCCGCTTTTAAATGCCGCCTCCAGCGATTTTAAAAGGCCGCAAAAGGTAAACTCCAACGACGACATTATGCTGTTATATTTTACATCCGGCACAACCGGAATGCCGAAAATGGTGCGCCATGATTACACCTATCCGTTAGGCCACATCGCCACCGCAAAATACTGGCATCAGGTCGTTCCAGAAGGTTTGCACCTAACAGTCGCCGATACCGGCTGGGCAAAAGCGGCGTGGGGCTGCATATACGGCCAGTGGCTCTGCGGAGCGGGAATTTTTGTGTACGATTACGACCGTTTTGTGCCTGTCGAAATGTTAAAAGTTATCAGCAAGTACAAACTTACCAGTTTTTGCGCTCCTCCCACGATATACCGATTCTTCATAAAAGAAGATTTAACAAAGTACGATTTTTCTTCGCTTAAAACCTGCACAGTCGCCGGCGAACCGCTTAACCCGGAAATCTTCGATCAGTTTTTGGCGGGCACAGGTCTTAAACTGCGGGAGTGTTACGGGCAAACAGAGCTGACGGTAACGCTCTGCACATACCCCTGGCTAAAACCGAAACCCGGCTCAATGGGAAAACCCGCGCCCGGTTACGACATCGATCTTGTGCTGGAAGACGGAACTTCCTGCGGCATGGGCGAAGAAGGCGAAATCGTTGTCCGCACCGGCAAGCGCAAGCCGTGGGGAATGTTCAGCGGTTACTACCGCGACGAAACTCTTACATCCAGCGTGTGGCATGATAACG
>JAIRUC010000298.1 GCA_031254615.1 Treponema sp.
GCATTAAGAATAGATGAATGGTTAAAATTAAACGATTATAACATAACACCTTATGGTGCTATTTATACAAATCCAGATGATATAGAAAAAAATATCTTTGATAATGTTATAGTACCAGAATTTAGCGTTTTGAAATATATTGATAAAACGATTTTAGATCGTATTTTAAAAATAGATAAATTGAAACTTAAAAAGGTTGATAAAGATATAATATCTTTATGCGGAGAGGCTATGTTGGAATATCAAGATATACGGAAAAATAAGAAACGCCTGAATAAAAAGAGGTCGCCTTAAAAGAGACCTTTCTTTAATTTCCATAAGGTATAATGCCGTTATGATGAATGAGCAATTTTACATTGATAAATTCAAAACCGATGCCGGTTATATTCTCTTTGACGTGCCGCGAGAAAGCCGGACTTACAATCTTTGTCTGGAAGCGGTAAAGCATGACTGGCATAATTTCAGCCTTGTGCCGTATGAACTAAGAACCCCTGAACTGTGTCTGGAAGCATTGAATGGCGAAGGTGGAAAATACGGGATGTTTCTGTATATTCCAAGGGAAATACGAGACCCGGAAGTTTGGCTTGCGGCCGTAAAAAACGGCTTTGACTTTAAAGATTTGCCCGAAAATATACTCACCGAAGAAATGTGCATTATAGGAATGAAATTCCACGGTAAGGTACTCTGGTGGGAGGCTAACTTTGATAGATGGAGAAATGTACCGGAACGCTTCCGTACAAAAAAAGTATGCATTGAGGCAGTAAAAAATGGGGTTATATCAAGCTTGCCAGAAAAATATAAAACTGATGATTTTTATCGGGAAGCGGTTCATTATAACGGAGCGGTTTTAGAATACGTTTCAGATGAATTAAAAACACCTGAGTTCTGTCTTACGGCGCTCCAAAATTGTTCCTATGCATTGCAATTTGTTCCCGGAGCGTTAAAAACAAGGGAACTATACCTTGCCGCTGTCAGGTTTCACGGAACGGCAATACAGCTTATTCCGAAAAAACATGTAACAAAAAATCTCTGCATGGAAGCGGTAAAAAGCGAAGGAATCACGCTTCAATATATCCCTAAAAATTTTATAAGCCAGGAATTGTGTTTGGCTGCGGTAAAACAAGACGGCTGGGCATTGGAACATGTACCTGAAAAATATAAAAGCAAAGAAGTGTGTATGGCTGCTTTTATGCAGAACCACGATGCGCTCCTGTTTTTTCCTGACGCTCTTAAAACCTACGATCTTTGCTGTGAGGCTGCATCTGTAAGTGTGAACCGCGTATTGGGTTATTTTCCGGAAGACCGCCTGACATACGACTTATGCTTTCAAGCTGTTAAAAATGACGGCTGCCGCTTGGATCATGTGCCGGAGAGATTCCGCGATTCAAGGCTTTGCATGACCGCGCTTCAAGGATGCGCCTTTCATGATCATTCTATTCCCGAAAAGGCTATAACCTATGAGATGTGTCTATTTTTAATACAACGAGGTTTTTTAGGATTCATTCGTAAAATACCTGATAACATGATTACCGATGAACTCCGCCTTTACGGTTTATTAATTGCAACCAGGCCTTATGATCAATTAATAGAAAAGCTGCCGAGTAAGTTCCCGTCTCGTGATTTTTGTCTTGCAGCGGTAATTAAAGATAGAAATGCAATAGGCTTTGTTCCTAAGGAATATTTGGACACACAGTTTTGCCTTGACGTTATTGAAAGAGGTGGTTATTTCGAATTGGATATGATACCTGATGAAATTAAAACTCCGGAATTGTATCTAAAAGCGATTTCCGCTTATGGTACTAATATAAGAAGGATGCCTCAAAGTATGCTAACTCCTGAATTATATTTTGCCGCAGTTCATAAATGCGGCGGTTTTATAAAGGATGTACCGGACGACATTATTACTCCCGAGTTATGTCTTGCGATAATTAAAGAGAGCCCTCGATACATTAAGGATTGGCCGGAAAAATTTAAAACAGTTGAAATGTGTTTAGCGGCAGTAAAAATCGATGGTGAATGTCTGGAATATGTACCAGAAAAAAATAAAACATTAGAAGTCTGCCTCGCCGCAATACAATCCGGCGATATGTGTTGCCTGGGATATGTCCCTGAAAAATTAAAAACGTTTGAATTGTGTCTAACGGCGGTAAAATATAAAGGTGGTAACCTGTGGAAGGTACCGAAGGAATATAAAACCATGGAGATGTGTTTGACAGCGATTAGAAATGGCGGAGGTTTGGACGATGTACCGGATGTTTTTAAAACACCAGAAATATACTTGATGGCAGTTAAGGAAAACGATTATAATTTTCAATATTTGCCGGATAAACTAAAAACACCGGAAATGTGCCTAACGGTAGTCAAAAAAGATGGTTCCCAATTAAAATATGTTCCGGAAGAATTAAAAACTATGGAAGTCTTTTTAGCATCTGTTAAAAATTTTCCTCCCAACATGGAAAATGTTCCGGATAAATTTAAAGTGCCAGAATTTTATTTGCAAGCGGTTAAAGCCAACGGTTCTTGCTTAGGGTATATACCGGAAGAATTGAAGACGCCTGAGTTAGTCTCTGAAGCGGTTCAATCAGGTTGTTTTTATCTTGAGCATATCCTTGAAGAGCAAAGAACTCCTGAAATCTGCATTGCAGCAGTAAAACAAAATGGTTGGATGTTAAAAAATGTGCCGGAAGAATTTATGACCACGGAATTATGTTTGGCGGCTATTCAGGATGGAAGTCATAATCTGGAATATGTGCCCCCAAGATTTAAGACATTGGAAATATGCCTCGCCGCATACAATAAAGATCCGCAAAGTGCCCTCGAATATATTCCTCTGGATTTGTTATTACAGATAACGTGAAATACTGAACATTGTATTTTACTTATCAATTATAAAAAATAATCCAAGGCAGATAAAACACCTGCCTTGGATTGGATCAATTTATGTCTAACTTAACTCTCGCGCTTAATGTCCTCTGTGTCCTCAAACTCTTGCATTTTGGACATCTGACAAGCAAATCTCCGATAAGTTCAGACAAGATACGGCTTCTCTTATTGAGAAAACGATTCCCGCAATTTCTGCAGATATAAAAACCGTTGCCGGGGAAAGGCACTCCTGAATAGATGATACTTGTTTTCATATCCGTATAACCTCGTTCATCGCGTTAAACTGCTGAGTGAACCCGTCTATCCCGGAGCCGGGACTGTCCTGATAAATGTTTTGAATGCTTTCCA
>JAIRUC010000078.1 GCA_031254615.1 Treponema sp.
GGCGGAAAAAAGTTCGGCACAAGTCTGCCTGCGGGGGTCTGCCACAGTTGGACTCAGGACGGCCGCTGCGTAAGTTTGTTAAAAGTTTTGTATTCAAATGTGTGCAAATTCGACTGCGCTTATTGCGCAAACCGCGCGTCGGCGGATGTAAAGCGCGCCAGCTTTACCGTTCAGGAACTGGTAGACTTAACCTGCGAATTCTACCGGCGCAATTATATCGAGGGGCTTTTTCTGTCGTCGGGAATTTTCGCTGACCCGGATATCGTAATGGAAAAACTTATCGAGACCGCGAAAACTTTGCGCACGGTATCAGGTTACGGCGGATATATTCACTTAAAACTTATTCCCGGAACAGGTGAAAAAATGATCCGCGAGGCAGGAAAGTGGGCGGACAGGCTAAGTGTAAACATCGAGCTTCCAACCGATAAAAGCCTGCAATGTCTTGCGCCGGAAAAATCCGGCAAAGTTATTTTGGGAGCGATGAATGATTTTTCCGGGATTAGCCGCGAAATCGAAGAAGATCGCAGTAACTCAAAATTTTTACAGATGGGAAAAATAAAGGCTCCCTTTTTTGCCCCAGCGGGACAAAGCACGCAGTTGATTGTCGGCGCGACAGCAGAGGACGACAGGCAGATTATCGGCCTGACAAGTTCCCTGTACCGGAAATTTTCGTTAAAGCGGGTGTACTACTCCGCTTTTATTCAGCCTAACGCGTTACGCGCCGATCCGCGTCTGCCGGAAAGCGCCGGCCCTCCGCTTGTTCGGGAACATCGTTTGTATCAGGCGGACTGGCTTTTACGGTTCTATCATTTCAGCGCGAACGAAATTTTAAGCGAAGATGACCCGTTCCTTGACGCGCACATCGATCCCAAAACAACGTGGGCGCTTAGAAACCTGGACTTCTTCCCAATCGAAATAAACCGCGCCGATTACGAGACATTGCTTCGTATTCCCGGCATCGGCGCAAAAACCGCGCGCCGTGTAGTAGAGACGCGCCGTTCACGAAGCATTAATTTGGACGGACTGCGCAGAATGGGGGCCGCGTTAAAACGCGCGCGCTATTTTATTACCGCGGGCGGCTCATATATAGAACGCCCCGATGATCCGGCCCGTATCCGCCGCCTGCTTTCGGACACAGACGGCGCGGGATTACAGCTTCCGTTATTCGAGTTTTAATATGAGCAAAAATCTGAATAAACTTTTCTTGATGTTAGAAAATAACGAAGCCTGCGCCGAGGCTGAAGAAGATTTGTTTGGTTTCCTTTACAATTCCCAACAGCCTTCCGCGCGCAAATACAAAGAGGAAGATATTGAGTTAATTGCCTTCCTTTATTCGAGCGGTTTTAATCCCCATGCGCTTGACAAATCGGCGCGCCGTTTGTTCGAACTTTCGCCTAACGCGTTCACGGCTTTCACTCACGCATGGATGAGCGAACTTCCGATTGAGGCGGAAATGCTTTCCTTTGGACGCAAGATTTTGGCGGCGCAGGACCATGACAAAGCGGAGAAAGTGTTCAGCGATTTTGTCGATGATGATGTGCGCACAGTATTGAACGCGGCAAGAAAGGTTCAGTTTGAAGTTCACCGTATGTACGGTCTTTTGCGGTTTTTCCCCCTCAGCACAGGCATATACGTTGCCCAATGCGCGCCGGATTTTTTAATTCTTCCCATGCTCGGTGAATATTTTACCGCGCGTTTTGGGGAAACCCCATGGGCGATTATCGACGAAAAACGCGGATTGATTTTGAGCCGCAGAAGTTCCGAGCCCGGACTGCCGCTGTGTACAAAAATTCAAGTAATAAACGTCCTGCCCATGGAAAATTCCGTCTGTAACGCCGACGAATGGGAAGACCTTTGGCGGCATTATCATAAAACTATCAATAATGAAAGCCGAAATAATCCAAATTTACAGCGTCAGTTAATGCCAAAGCGTTACTGGAAGTACCTGCCGGAAGTTTAAACCAAAAAGCCGTAACTTTCATCTCTTTCAATAATTTCTCATATATACTATATTTAATAATATAGGAGGTTTTTTCATCTGAAGCCTTTTTCCTCAATATTTTTTTCAATATTTTTCTTCATTTTTGTTATTCAAGTCAATATTTTTGCCCAAACCAACGGGGAAAACGAAATTGATCTTGATAAGGCTGTCAGCCTCGCGCTGGAAAATAACCTCAATCTGAAAAAAAGCGATATTGATCTTGCCGCAAGCGGCTATTCCGAAAAAAAAATCTGGGCGGAACTTTTCCCGTCAATTACCGCAAATTTGACCACTGGCTTTGCGAACACCCCGTTGTTTTCCGGGGACGGGTTTGAGTTAAAAGACAATAACCTTAGAAACAGCGCGGGTATCGGCATAAGTCTTGGGCTTAACGCGGGACTCCCCTATTTAATGAACAACATCAGGCTGGCGCATCAGACAAATCTTTTGAAATACGAAGACGCGCGCAAACAGCTTTCTATTCAGATAACAAAAAGATTTTATTCGCTGATTGCAGAAAAAAATAATTTACTGCTTCTTGAGGAAGTTCTTAATCTCGCGCAAAGACAGTTTGAAAGAAACGAAATCTCTTTCAGAAACGGGCTTGTAAGGGAACTTGCAGTAATACAGAGCAGACTGGCAGTTGAAAACGCCCGCTATAATCTTAGCGCGGCAAGTACGGCCTATGCGAATAACATGGGAGAATTTCTTGCTCTGCTTGGCGCCGACAACGGCGATCAGGCAATTTTGTTAGGTGAAATTAATATTACGAAAATAAACGCAGGCGCGGACGAGCTTATCGGCAGGTATCTTCCCGAACGGCCGGATATTACAAGCGCCAAACGTGAAATTGAAAGACTTGAAAACGCAGAAAGACAGGCGTTTTTTCAGAGCCGCGCCCCTTCTCTTAGTTTATCAATGGACTGGAGCATGTCAAAGTTTAACCCTTTTACAGATTCTTTTGGTGCAAGCGCGCGCCTCAGTATCCCGATAGATCCATGGATACCGGGTACTTCAAAAGAGCAGTCCGGGCGCAGGGCGGCCGATTCAATAGAAAAGGCAAAACTGGATTTATCGATTACGGAAGATTCCGCAAAAACGCAAATCCGCTCCCTTTGCGCCCTTCTTGCCAATTCATGGGACAGCATTGTAATTGCCCGTCTGGGTCTTGAAGCGGCGGAAATCGGTTATCAGCTGACGGATCAGGGGTTCAGAAGCGGAACGATCGAATCCCTTGTGCTTGAAGATGCGCGTAACAACATGGCAAACGCAAGGTATCGTTTATTGCAAACGGAACTTTCCTATTTTAATATGATACTTGACCTTTCGGCGGCTATTAACATGGACTGGAAAAATCTTATAGAAACTTTTGGAGTGCCAAGTGAAGAAAAATAAAATCGTTACATTTGCTGTAATTTTCCTGATCGTACTGTTTACTCTGTTGTTTGCGTTCACTTTTATTCCCGAAAAAACTCAATTTCCGCCGCCGCAGAACGGCGGAGAGTCCCGTCCGCAGAATGAAAATTCCCAGAGGGGAGAAAGACCTCCTGCTGAACAGACTCAAGAGCAGGCTCCCAGAGGAAATGGACGCGTCGCGACAACAGTCAGGGTTACTCCCGTATCGCCGGGCACAATTGAAAAAAGCGTTATTATAAACGGAGAAATACTTGCGCGTAACCAGGTAACGATCTTTCCGACTATCGGCGGAAGGCTGGTTGAAACAAGGCTCGGTATCGGGGACAAAGTGAACCGCGGCGATGTTGTCGCCATGATTGACCCTTCAAGGCCGGGAGAAGTTTATTCGCGAAGCCCGGTAGTTTCTACGGTTTCGGGGACTGTACTGCAGGCCCCTTTCAACATTGGCGATACGCTTACAACGCAGTCGGCTGTTTTTGTTGTGGGTGATCTTTCGTCCCTGTTAGTTGAAACTCACATCCCGGAACGGTTTGTGGCGGTTGTTACGCAGGGCTTGCGCGCCTCTCTCAGGCTGGAAGCTATCCCGGACGAAACATTTACGGCGGAAGTATTCGAGATAAATCCCGTACTCGATCCTTCAAGCCGGACACTGCGGATACGTCTTAGGTTTATAAATCCCGATTCGCGCATTAAAGCCGGAATGTTCGCTACCATCAGCCTTATAACCAACAGAAAAGCCGGCATCCCTGTAATTCCAAGGATGTCGATTATTAACACTTACGGTTCATGGATTGTGTTTATTGTAGACGAAAATAATATAGTGCGCAGGCGGGAAATAAAATTGGGCATTGATAACGAAGAATTTGTCGAGGTGCTGGAAGGCGTCAGCATGGGAGACCTTGTTGTAAGCGCGGGACAGAATTTTCTTTCCGACGGTGATGCTGTCCGTATTGTTGAATAAATTGTTTGGTTTAACGTGATGAGGAGTTGGATGTTATGAACATATCAGAGTATTCTGTTAAACACCCTGTATCAATAGTAATAATTTTTGCCCTGATTATCGGCGTCGCGGCGACATTAATTACAAATCTCGCCCTTGATCTTTATCCCTCCATTGATCAGCCGGTCTTTACTGTTTATACGCGCTTCCCCGGCGCGGGTCCCGAAGATATAGAGCGTAATGTTACCGAGCGCCTGGAGCGCGCTCTTTCTTCGTCCAGAGGACTGGCGAACATGACGAGTAACTCTCAGTTTGAAACCAGCAATATACGCCTTGAGTTTGAATACGGAACAGATATGGACAAGGCGGTTAACGACACGCAGGTTCTTCTTAACCGCCTGGTCAATTCTCTGCCTGACGGTATTCAAACCCCTGTAGTGCGCCGTTTCGACATGAACGCGGCGCCGATTATGCGGCTTGTTGTCAGGGGGAACTATCCGCCGGATCAACTGCGTATTTTTGCCGAAGATGAAATCCAGCCGAGCATTGAGCGGATTGAAGGCGTCGCGGCCGCCGAAGTTACAGGAGGCACAACCCAGATTGTCATGGTCGAAGTTTCACTTAACCGTCTCGCCGCGTTCAACTTGACGTTAAACGACATTTCAAATTCACTTAAAGGGCAGAGCGTTCTTTCTTCCGGCGGGAACCTGCGGCGCGGAACCCGCGAATACCAAATTATGACGCAGGAAGAACTTGTCAGTATCGATCAAATAAAACGGCTGGTTGTAAAAACGGTCAATCTTTCCGGCGCCGGTTCTGCGCCTCTTTACCACGCGATACGCCTTGAAGACATTGCCGATGTTTCGCTTGGTTACAATGACAATGCGGCCAGAGTTAATGTCAACGGGCAAAGCGGAGTTTATATTCAGGTAACAAGCGAAAGCGGCAGTAATCAGGTAAAAGTTTCGGATCGCGTACAGGCCGCCCTTGCGGATATCAACTCTTCCCTGCCCAAGGGCATAACTTTAAGCGTACTTTCCGATAATACAACGATGATTCGCGCTACATTGGATCAGGTTTATTCAAACGCTTTTCAGGGCGCCGCCCTTGCCATGTTTATACTTATGTTGTTTTTGCGTAACGTAAAGGCGACGGTAATTATCGGGCTTTCGATTCCAATTTCCATTCTGCTCACTCTTATGTCAATGTCGGTTTTCGGCTTTACCCTCAATTTGCTTACAATGACAGGACTTATTATGGGATTGGGAATGACGCTGGACGCTTCTATCGTTATTATCGAAAATATCCACAGTTACCGCGAGCGCGGCGCAAAGCCGGAAGTTGCCGCGATTTTGGGAAGCAGGGAAATGTTACGCGCAATTATCGCGTCGTCCGCTACTACCCTTTGCGTCTTTATTCCGCTTATTATCTACAAAAATGATTTAAAAGAAATGGGACTGATGTTCAGCGACCTTATTTTTACTGTTGTAATATCACTTACGACTTCTCTTGTTGTCGCAATCACTCTTGTTCCCAGTCTTTCGGGAGCGATGCTAAAACTCAATACTAGGGTTCAAAAGCCCATTAAAAACCGTTTTTGGCGCTCTGTTGATGATAAAATCGAGGCTTTTCTGTGCGCAATGGAAAACAAATACCGTAACGCGCTTGAGTACTGTCTTTCGCACAGGCTGATAATTATTTCGCTTGTTGTTTTACTTCTGGCTTTTTCGCTTCGTCAATTTAACGGCATCGGAATGAATATGTATGTCCGTATGCGCACAGACGACAATGTAACGATTAACGTCGCGATGCCGAGGGGGACAGCCATTGACGTTACCGAAAGGACGTTATTCGAAATTGAAGAGATTGTAAAAAGAGAAGTACAAGGTTACATAAATCTTGTTATAACCGCAACGCGCAGTGGAAATAACCAGGGATCGATACAGATTACCCTGCCCCCTCCCGCTCTGCAGATTGACACCCCCGATACCATTATCAGCAAACTCACTCCCTACCTGAACACAATTCCCGGTCCAAGGATAAGTTTCAGGGCTGGACGCGGCATGGGAAACACAAACCCAATCGAAGTCGCCGTAAGTTCAAGAGATTATAACGCGATTATGGCAACCGCGGAAGAAATTCAAAATATAATGATGAGGTATCTGCCGGAAATTGATAACCCGGTGATAAATGTTGATGAAGGCGCCCCTCAGCTTCAGATTGAAATTGACCGCGACCGTGCGTCCAGCTTCGGCGTATCGTTGGCCACAATCGCTTCGGAAATCCGTACCGCCATGGACGGAGATACCGCAACCACAATGAGCAGGGGCAACCGGCTTTTAAATGTGCAAGTCCGCCTGAAAGACGAAGACCGGCAGGGAATGCCCAACCTTGATTCAATTTCCGTAATCAGCCGGAACGGATCAAGGGTATCTCTTTCCAATGTCGCTAAAATTGTAGAGGGACGCGCGCCTTCGTCAATAAGAAGGGAAAGGCAGGAGCGTGTTATTCGCGTAACGGGCGGGCTTGAGCCGGGAATAGCCGCTACCGAATACCAGCGCCGGCTTATTGACACGGTCAACCAACACCTTGTCGCGCGTGAGGGCGTAACGGTACGATTCCTCGGCGAGGCGCAGGAAATTCAATCTTACACAGGGCGTTATGTGCTAATTATCGCTACCGCGATTTTTTTG